>DAHWHT010000257.1 GCA_027335515.1 Clostridia bacterium | reverse complement strand
AGCTCACATGCGCCCGCCAGCGCCCATCCGCCGCGCGCAGCGCCTCCACGGTATACGGATGACCCGACCGCAGCAGGTCCCACAGCAGCGCCTCGTGCTTGCGCGGTACCCACAGCCGGCCCTCGACCCGCGGCGCATCGCGGTACGTGTCGCGCTCTTGGCGCTTGCCTTGGCGCACATACGTGCTGTGGCCGGTCTTCTCACTCAGGTGGGAGATCGCCGCCGCGAGCGTCAATTGTGGCACGTAGGGAAACCTGCTCATACCTACCTTATCGGCGCGGTTTGCGCGGCGTTTCGGGTAGCTGCTTCAACCTCCCCCCACGCTGGAAGGACGCCGTCCCTGCCCAGCAGGTAGCAGCCTGGATGGGGCGAAGACCCAGATGCGAGTAGGGCTACTGGTTCAAGGGCGGGCTGGCGGAATGAGCGGCATGTGCGCGCGCGAACTGCCGTATTACGGCGATGTCCGGGCGGGTCGTGCACAGGAGCGCAGGTGCTTCCTGGACTGGCTGGCCGGGCCTGCGGGCGACGGCGCGGCTTTGCTGTACGTGTCTGGACGGTCGGGGTCGGGCAAGAGCGCTGTCCTGGCGGAGTGGGCGGACCTCGGTCGGGCCGCCGGTCGTGTCGTGGTGGTCGGCCTCCCCGACGGCGCCCCCCCCGCAGGTGCCGCCGGCGGTGCGGCGCTTTGTTTTCTGGACCTGCCGCCCGAGTCCGGCAAGGCCGCCGTCCTGCTGCGGGACGCCGGCGTTGCGTTGGGGCGGGGTTGGGCCATGGTCTCCGCTGGCCGGCTTCGGCCTGAGTTCGTCTGCGCGGCGGCCGGCGTACCCGAGTCGGCCTTTCAGGCCCTCACGCTCGGCAATCTCAGCCCCGACGCCGCGGCCGACTGGTTGCGCGCCGGGGGTCTGAACCAGCCGGCGCACGTGGCAGAAGTCCTCGCCCTGACCGCCGGAAACCCTGCGGCCCTGCACGCCGCCGCGCGGATCCTGCGCGCTGCGGGCGGCGGCCCTCTGGAAGGCCTGCCAGAGTGGCCCCTGGCCAGGCGCGGGCTGGCCGCGCGCGTCCTGGCCGAGGTGCCGCCACGCCTGCACGAGACCCTGGATGCGTGCAGCGTGGTGTACCGCTTCGATCAGGGGACCTTGGCTGCCGTCGGCGGCCCGCGGGCGACGGCAGCCTTCGGGCACCTCTGTGAGCTGTCGTGCGTGGCGCCCCTGCGGGAGGGACTGACCCTGCAGCCGGAGGCCCGCCGCATCCTTGGCGCGGACCTCCGTTGGCGGCATCCGGAACGCTGGCACACCCTGCGCGAACGGGCGCGAGCCCACCTGCGGCAACGCTTCCACAGCGCCGCGGCCGGGGAGCGTCTGGACCTGATCGCCGACCAGGTGTTCCTGGTCGAGCAGCCTGAGGTTCAGGCGCTTGTCTTTGGGGACGAGGCGCCGGAGGCGGTTCGGATTTCGCCCGCGGACCGCGATGTGTGGGAATCGGTCGTCGCCCTCTGGCGCGATTGGTGCTTGCGGCTTGGATGGGAGCGGCTGCCGCCCGGCGAGGGGGAGGCGTTGCGGCGGACGCTTGGCCATCCCGGCACTCAACTGCGCGTGGCGCGTGACCGGGGTGGCGGCGTGGTCGGTTTCAGCACCGTTGTCCCGGTCTGCCGGGACTCGCTTCACGTGCTGCGCCAGTTGCCCGCAAGCGCCGAACTGCTGGAGGCGTTCTTGAGCCGTCGGCCATTGGCCGAATTACCTGTCACGGCACGGGCGGGCGGCGCCTATTTCATCCACCATCTTGTGGCGGTCGGCGATCAGCCGGGTGCGGCGCGCGGGGCGTTGCTCCGCGACGTCTTGGGACTCCTGGCGCTCGGCGGTACGTACCTCGCGTTGACCGGTCTGCCTGAGTACCAAGGGTTATGGGCGGCGCTCGGCTTCACTCGGGTGCCCTTGGTCAGGGGTGTTGGTCCGGGCTCGGACCGGCCGGTGGAGGGGTTTGTGCTCGACCTGTCGCACTGCGGTAGCGAAGCGTGGCTGGCAGCCGTTCAGAGCGGCGTTCCCCTCCGGTCCACCCCGGAGCCGGACTGGACCGACCGCGCTCTGCAAGAAGCGTTGGCCCGGTGGCACGACGACGCGCGGTTGGGTGCGTCGGCGTTGGTGCGCCAGTTGCGGCTCGGCAACGGTGGTCCGCCGCTGTCCGACCTCGCAGCGGTGCGGCGCGAGGTGATCGCGGCGTTCGATCGGGTTCGGACCGCCGCTGGCGCAACGGAGCGCGCTGCCTACCAGGCCTTGGAGCTGGCCTACCTCACTCCCCGACCGGGGCTTGGCCATCGCCACGCGGCGGCCCAACTCGGGGTGTCCCGTTCGACGTTCTACCGCCTCGTGCGCCGTGCCGTCCATGGCTTGGGGCAGGAGTTGTTGCGCCGGGACTCGGGAGGGTGAGCAGGCGGTGACCGTTGCGGCCCGGTGGTCTGGCGAGGCGAGACCGGGTGGGGCTGGCCGATCCCGAGACGGCGAATGGGAACAAGCGCCAGCGCGTCACGCCACGGCGGCGGCCCTTCGACGGTGCCTGCGGGGGGCTGCCGGCTGGGGGGGGCGAGCCGACTTTGGGTGGTCCAGCCCCGCGGGCGTCCTTGGATGTCGCCCTGGTGCGGCGGTTGCTGGCGTCCCAGTTCCCACATTGGGCGGACCTGCCCGCCCAGCCGGTTCCCTCCGCGGGGGCGAATAACGCCATCTTCCGACTGGGTCCGCACATGGCCGTGCGGTTGCCGCGCCTGTCTTGCGCGGTGGCGCAACTGGAAAAGGAGCAACGCTGGTTGCCGTGGCTCGCTCCGCGGCTGCCCCTGGCTGTCCCGGTACTGCTTGCCAAGGGGGAACCGGCCGCAGACTATCCGTGGCCATGGTCCGTGTGCCGATGGCTGGACGGTGAGCCAGCCATCGCCGTACCTGTCACGGACCTCTCGGCAGCAGCCGCCACGCCGGGCGCGTTTGTGGCCGCCCTGCAGGGTGTCCCTTCGGTTGACGGGCCCGCGGCGGGCAGCGCCACCGGCGGCCGCGGCCTGCCCCTGGCCGTGCTGGATGCGCAGGTGCACGCGGCGATCGGGGTCTTAGGTGGCACGCTCGACGCCGGGGTTCTCGCCGCGGCTTGGGGGGCACGCCTGCAGGCGCCGGGGTGGCGAGGCGCACCCGTCTGGTTCCACGGTGACCTCCATGCTGAGAATCTGCTGGTCGAACATGGCCGCCTGTGCGCGGTTATCGATTTCGGCCTGACGGGCGTCGGGGATCCCGCGTGCGACCTGAGCGTGGCGGGGTCGGTTTTTTCCGCGGCTGCCCGAGGGGTGTTCCGGCGTTTGGTCGGCGCGGATGATGCCACCTGGGCCCGCGGGCGCGGGTGGGCCCTGGCCCTGGCGGTGATCGCCTTGGCCCACTACCGCCATCGGGGCGACCGGCTCGCCAGCGTCTCCCGTCGAACGGTGGGCGAGGTGCTGGTCGACCACGCCAGGGAGTCGTAACTGCGGGAGCGATAGCGTCGTCCGCAGGGGGCGCCGCTGGTCCCGGAGGTGGGAGGCCCATAGCGCAACGGCCCTCGGGAGGATGTGCTGGCCGTGGGGAGCGCAGGCGCCGCGGCGGCGTGTCTACCCCCTTCGGCGCGAAGGTCGACACCTTTTCGGCAGGAACTCGTCTGGCCTGGGTTCGGGGACGCCTTCAGACTGGATCCAGGAGCGGGGGTGTCGATTCCCCCGCGGTAAAGGGGGCGGGGCCGATGGCGGATCCGGCGGGTCTCGAGAAGTTGCAGGCGGATCTTCGGTCGCTCAAACAGAACAAGGCAGGCGACGATCCCTTTTGGGCACGGGCCCAGGCCGACCCGCGGGCCGCGCTGGATGCGGTTGGGGTGTCCATTCCGTCCGGCGTGCATGTGGTCGTGGGACAGCCACAAAGCGGCGCGGAGATTGCTGTGAAGTCTTCGGAAGAGTTCCAGGACGAGCTGAACGAGGAACAGTTGGCCGGTGTGACGGGCGGCTTGACGATCATCATCAAGATCTTTTGATCGACTGAGATGGCACGGTTGTCAAGGCACGGCGGCCGCGCCACCTCCCGCCGAGGGCGGCGACGCCCCTCCCCTGAGGGCGCCCGGCATGGAAGGCGGGCATGGAAGGCGGGCTGCGGCGCGGGGCCGTCGCGAATGGCCGGGCCGGGACCTCCGCGTTGCCGGAAGGTACGCGTCGCCGCCCGTGGGGAGGGCCGGCTCGATCCCGACTTGAGTGGTGCGAGCGAGCGGCGCGGTCGCTCCAGGGTGGCGGGTGGGTCCGTTGGTCCGTTTGAATGAAGGCCTTTGTGCGGAGGTGTTCGCGATGGCAGACGCACGGCGGGCGATGGCGCGGGTGATGGCCTTGGCACAGTTCGACCCCGCATTTCGCGCGGCGCTGGTGGCGAACCCCCGAGCCGCGCTCGTCGCTCGCGGCGTGCCGGTGCCGGAGGGTGTCGAGATCCGGGTGGTGGAGAGCACGGAGACCGTGATGTACCTCGCGTTGCCCCCGCAGGGGGTCGTCCCGTCGGAGCCGCTCGGCGAGGAGCGTCTCGAAGCGATCGCCGGGGGCCTTGAGGGTTGCGGGGCCGGCGAAGGCGGATTCTGCTTTCCGTGATCGATGCCGGTGGTCGCGGCGGCTGACCACGCTGCGCGGGGCCGTAGTCGCGGCTGGTGGGTCAAGCGGTGGGTTGGCCCGGTGCGCCGTCGCCGCGGGCGCTTCTGGGCCTCGCCCCCGTTTGTTCGCCGGGCTTGGCCTGCGCAGGGCCGTCGCGTCCGGGCGGGTGCCGGAGGTTGTGCAGGCGGGGTTGGTCGCAGATCGGTCGTCGCTGGTGATGCGCTTTGCGGCGAAGTAGTACGGGATGCGTGACGGGCGCAGGGCGCGCGCGGCGGCCAAGCCCGTTCTCGTGGAGACGAGGTGCATACCGTTGGGGGGCAGAAGGCCAAGGGGTAACGACGCCGACCGGATGCGCGCCTTCCAACGGGCGCGGGTTGCTGCGGCGCCCACGGGCGCTCGGCACCCGGACCAGCGGCGGCGTGGCCAAGAGACTTGGGCCGAAACCAAGGCCTGGCTTTCCAGGCTGGTTTGCACACATTTTCATAATCAGGTGAAACGCGCTTGATCTCCGTGCCGATGTTCAATCCGCGCTACCGCGCCTACACCCTGCCCGAGGGCGTAGTGCTGTTGGGCGAGTCCGAGACCATGCTGCTGCGCGGCCGTGCCTATGTGGCGATCGCTCCGTTGGTCGATGGCCGCCGCAGCCGCACGGAGATCGTAGCCCGCGTGGGCGGCGTGGCCTCGGCCGACACCATTCGCGAGGCCTTCGACCGGATGGAGCGGCACCGTTACATCGTCGAGGCCGTCCCGCCCGGCGTCGTGCTCTCTGCGGCCGAGCGGTTTTGGCAGTCCCAGGGGGTGGATCGCGACGAGGCGCGTGCCCGGGTCGGCGCCCTGGCCGTACACGTGGAGACGCTGGGCGGTATCGATGCCGAGCCGTGTCGAACGGCCCTGCGGGGGGCGGGCCTGCGCCTCGGCGAACCGGGGGATGCCGGCCTGACCGTCCTGCTCACCGACGACTATGCACGCGCGGAATTGGCGGCGCATAACGCCGAATTCCTCCGGTGGGCGCGTCCCTGGCTGCTCGCCCGACCCGTGGGGGAGACGGTCTGGCTCGGCCCGCTCTTTCTGCCGGGGACCACGGGCTGCTGGGAGTGCCTGCGCCAGCGGCTGGAGCTCCACCGTCGTGTCGACGGACTGCTGCGCAGGCGGCTCGGGGACACCGCTGCGCTGGCGCCCGCAGCCGTGGAACTGCCCCCTGGCGCGGGCGCGATCTACCAGTTGCTCGCGGCCAGCATCCTGCGTTGGGTGGTCCAGGGAGGGCATCCCGGTGTCACAGGCCGCGTCGTGACGCTGTCGCTCTTGACCCTCGAAACGCGCACGCACGTCCTGACGCGTCTGCCCCAGTGCCCGGCCTGTGGGGACCCCGCACGCTGGACCCGGGCGCCGGAGCCCTTTGTCCCCGTGGCCGTGGCGGCACCGGCCCTGGATGACGGGGGTACCCGCAGCCTGCGGCCAGAGGCATTTATCACCAAGGTGGAGCCGCACATCAGCCCGGTCACCGGGATCGTGCCCGAGCTGATACGGATCGGCGATCCCGCCAGCCCTGCACCCGTGTACAGCGCCGGTTACAATCTCGCGTTTATGTGCGACGACTTGCAGACGTTCCGCCTGCACCTGCGGCGCAACGCGGCCGGAAAGGGGTCCAGCGACGTCCAGGCGAGGGCCAGCGCACTGGGTGAGGCGATCGAGCGCCATTCCGGCGTGTTCCAGGGCTACGAGCCCATCCGGTGGAGTCGGTACCAGGACATTCGGGAGGACGCGGTCCATCCCCAGCTCCTTACGGGATTCAGTGCGCTTCAGTATGCCGGGCGCCAGACGGGTGACGCGCGCAGGCCCACCAGGAGCTACGTGCCGCCCCCGCTTGACGAGGGGGCGCGTGTGGCGTGGAGCCCCGTGTGGTCCCTGACGCAACACCGGGTGAAGTATGTTCCTACGGCGTTTTGCTACTATGGCTTCCCCGCGGGCCCGGAGGCGGCCGGGTCCTGCTGCATTGCGGACTCCAATGGCTGTGCGTGCGGCGCGACACGCGAGGAAGCGTTCGTGCAAGGGCTGCTGGAGCTTGTCGAACGCGACGCGGTCGCCATCTGGTGGTACAACCGGTTGCGGCGACCTGGGATCGACCTGGATGCCGTCGCGGACCCGCACGTGGCTGCGATGGCGGAACACCTGCTGCGGTTGGGCCTCCGATTGTGGGCCCTCGATCTGACCACCGACATTGGCATCCCGGTGGTTGCGGCGGTCGGCGCGCCGGTGCGGGAGGGAGACGGCGCCGTGGCCATCGGCCTAGCCGCGCACTTCGACGTCCGGATCGCCCTCCGCCGTGCCGTGAACGAGTGCGGTCAGATGGTGGCGGCCTTCGATCTTCTGCGCCGGACCGAGGGCCTGCACGACGACCCGACCGTCCAGTGGCTTGAGGCGTTCACCCAGGCGCGGGAACCGTACCTGCAGCCCGATCCTCGGGCGGGGCACGGACCCCAACGTACGGGACCCGGCCCGTGCGACGGGCGGGATGCCATCGCGGAACTTCAGGGGCGGTTGGAGGCTCTGGGTCTGGAGGTCCTGATCCTGGACCAGACGCGCCCAGACCTGGACATCCCGGTCGTCAAGGCGGTCGTGCCTGGACTGCGCCACTTCTGGCCGCGGTTCGGTCCCGGGCGGCTGTACGAGGTGCCGGTGCGGATGGGCTGGTTGAGCGCCGCCGTATCCGAACAGGGGTTGAATCCGCTGCCCATGGTGTTGTAGCACGTATTTCGCACGTCGCTGCCGCACCCCACGAAAATCCCCGGTAGGCGGTGGTGGGCACATAATAGCGGGCCGGCGCGCAGGTCGGAACGGCCGTTCTCGGTATGGACGGGCGGCGTTTGCCGGCGCGCAGGCGTGTGGGGGGATGCTCCTCCACGGACTCACGCTCGCCAGGCGTGGCCACTCGCAGCGGCCACCCAGGGCCGGTCGCTGTGGGGGAGCATCAGGCTCCAGTCAAGCCGGCGCCCGTGTCCTCGCTGCGGTGACCGTACGTCTATGCGGAGCCTACCAGATGTTCATGCTCCGTGGCGCTCGGCACGGGCATGGGGGACTGCTCAGGGATGTTCTCGGGCAGGCAGGCGCGCGGTGGCGGTTGCGGGTAACCGCGCAGGTCCACTCGGGCCCCCGCCGAAATGGCCGTCGCAGTGAAGGGCACAGAACATAGAGACGGTTCTATGGATAGGCCCTAAGTCGAAGTTACGCCGGCAAAAACGATTGTTTTGCCTGTCGCTGCGCCATTTCTTGGCCCTGCACTCCCGGTAAGTGTAGGCAGTAAAAGTGGGCAGTTCCCTAGACGCCAGACTTCGACTCATCTGGCGACCGGGGTCCCGGAACCGTTGTGCAAACGGGGCCGTGGATGCGGTCACGGCTCCAGGGCGAAGCGAAGGGGCCGACCTGGGCATCGCGGCGCGTGGGGTGGGTTGGCGTTGATGATGGTGACGACGGCGTGCATGGCGGCGGCGTAGCGTGGGAGGTGCGGGCGCTGGAAGACGATCCAGTCCGCGTCTGCGGCGTGGACGTAGCGGCCAGGGGTCTTCAGTAGGGCACGTAGCGCCTTGGCCTGCTCGCGGTAGTCGGGCAAGGCGGCGGCTACGTGGTCGTGCAGTTGCAGCCGTAGGTGATAGGCGGCGGCGCGCAGGACAGGAAAGAGCAGGCCCCGTCCGGGTTGCAGTTGGCTGGTGGCACGGCGGCCGAGGGAGCCGTAGGCCACGGTTGTAGGGACTCGGGCCAGGCGGCGGGTCAGACGGGTGACCTGACCCCGCAACGTGCCGAGCCTCCGGCGTTGGCGTGCGGCTGCGTCGGGTCGGCGCGGGGTGGGTTTGTTCATGGCGCGCCGCAACTGGGCGATGCGCTCGCTCAAGCGGGTGCGCAGGCGCCGGGCCTCGGGGTTGGGCACGGGGGTCTGAGCACAGGATTCGTGGGCATAGCCGTTCGTCCAGTCGATGTCGACGTGCTCCATCATGGCCTTGAAGGCATTCTCCTGCGCCCAGCGGCCCTCCAGCATCGCGATCAACTGCGGCGCGGTCCAGCGGCCTGGCTGGGAACGGTCCGTGTTGTGCAGTAGGGCCACTGGATGCTCGGCATCGCCGCAGTGCCAGGCGACGGCCGCGACGTGATCGTGGCAGCCCTGAACGCGGTGGGTGTAGGTGGCGTAGTGAACGGTGCGGGCGGGCTCACCGGGTCGACCGGACTGCAGTTGGAAGGTTTCGGTGAACGCCTCGGGTCCGAGGCCCACGTCGCCCTTGAGCCACGTCACCCAGGCGACGCCGCGCACGTTGAGGCTGCGGAAGACCTCGCTGTTATACCCGCCACGATCGAAGACCAGCACCAACGGCTCGACAACCCCGGCGGCACAGAGGACTTCCCGGAGGCTATCCGCGACGACGGGGATCTGGTCGGCGAACTGTTCAAAGGCCTGGGTCAGGTGCATCCACAGCGGCCGGCCGCGACGGTCATGGACCCACTCCTGGACGTAGCCCTGCTGCGGCATGCGCCGCTGCGGCCACCAGCCCTTGGCCCACTCCTGCTGGCCGAAGTAGGGGGTTATGCTTTGCTTTGCATAACCCCCTTTATGCCCTCCTCCCCATTAGTGGAGTTTCGCATAAAGCTCAACCATATTTCGGAAGCGCATGAGATAGTATACGAATGACCGGCTGATAGCCGGTGGACGTGAAATGTCTTATGTGTCACGACAAGG
>DAHWHT010000251.1 GCA_027335515.1 Clostridia bacterium | reverse complement strand
GCCCATCCAGAGATTGCACCGTTTGCCATGATCACCACCCCCGATTCGTTGCAGAGCAAACTCTTCCACCTGGTCGGCCTGGAGGTGCGTAGACAGAAAAACGCGGGGTGAATACCCGCAAACCGTTGGGACCCAAGGCGTACCGGAGATCTGGTCGGCGTAACTTCGGTCTAAGACGAAGCTGGCGCGCCGCAAGGCCACCAGCATGGCGCGGCCCGTCACCCGAGGCAGACGGATCCATCTTGCCCCGGCTCCCTGACCGTGACCGCGTCTCGGCGTCCGGTGGGGGGAACGGCTCCCCGTGCTTGGCCAGGGATTCCAAGTATGCCGAGATGGCCTCCTGCGCCCGCTCCAATGCCTGCGCTTGCGTGTGGCCTTGGGTAAAGCATCCGGGCAGGGCGGGAACCGTCACCACCCACATGTGGTTATTGGGGTCCTCGTCGTCCCACTCCAGCACCATGCGGTAGGTCCGTAAAGGCATCGCAACCGCCATCGTGCCCACCTCCCCGCGCAGTAGCGCCCACTCGGCGCACTTCTTCGGGACCTTCCCGTAGTGCGCAACCGCCAGCCCGGCCCTTGGAATGCGCCACCAGGACCCCCCACATTGCCGCCGATGTGTTCCCCTTGCCGGCCGCTTGCCACCCCCCTATGTCATCCGCCGAGCCATGGTGCCGCCCCGGCTCTATCCTACCTGGAGGACGCCGGGATGGAACATCCTACCTTTGGCGAAAATGTCGCATAAGCGAACAACAACCATCCAGCTCCGTTGCCAGGTGCAACCATCCCTCGTGGGTGCCGATATACGCGATGTCGGCCACCCACAGCCGATTGACCGTCTCCGGCGTGAAGTCCCGGTCGACCAAGTTCGGCGCCGGCGTGGCCGCGGCATCGACGACCGGCGTGTGGACGCGCCGCGGCCGACGCTGTCCAGACACACCCAACTCCACCTGGTTTCTCTCCTCTCAGGCCTCCGGTGCGGTGCGACGGTCTGTCTGGGGGGCCGCGCGCTGTGGCGGTGCCCCGCCGGGTCGCCGTCCGTCGACGCCGGCCCAAATCGCGATTCTGAGTTGGCGCCGGTGCCATCCGGTGCCACACCACGTGGGCGTGCTCACCTGGGACCGCCCGGTCGTTCCGCGGCCTGCGTCCGGTGGTGGCACCATCCGGTGCCACGGGCAGGGCCTCCGGGAAGCGCTCGGCCTGTCCATCGCCAGCCGGTGGCACCTCGTCCATGGTGGGCGCGGTGTCATCCGGTGCCGCTGCGACGGCGGTGCCCTCCGTCCGACGGTCTGTCTCCGGAGTGGAGGTCCAAGCGGGAGTGGCCGGGGACTCCGGCCGGCCAGTGGCGGCGAAGGCCTCGGGGCCGCGCAGGAAGGCGCCGACGTGCGTCGCCCGCTCTGGCGGCGGCAAAGGCACTTGGCCCGGGTGCTGGTCGAGGCCGGCCGCGAGGATGTTCTTGATCGTCCGGTAGCGCGCGTCCCCGAAGGCGCGCGCCCGAGTGCAGGCCGCGTTCAACCGCGTGCTGCCGAAGGTGGTCTCCAGGTCCAGGACGCGCTGGGCCTGCCGCAGGCGCGAACGGATGCCGACCTCCAGCAGTTCGGCCCCCGCGGCCAGGACCTCCGGTCCCAGCTTCTCGGCCTGCGCCCGGTACCAGGAGGCGTCCCGGCGGAAGAAGGCAATGCGCTCCTGGGGCAGATCGGCATCGTCCAAGCGACGGCTGCCACGGGGTACGCGAGGGTGCGTCTTGACCAGTTCCGTCTCCCGGGTGACCACCGACATTGGGCGGCAGGGGTGGCCGGGCGGGGAGCAGGAACGAGGGTGGCCGGCATGGCGACTCCGGTTCGCGGCGGGGATGGGTGCGCGCGAAGTGGGCGCAGCGTGCCGAATCGCTCGAAGCACGGTGAGTGAGTACGAGCGGCGGGCGCGTGCGGCGGGGCTCGGATGGCCGTTGCCCGAGGGAATGGACGACGGGACGTTGGAGCGACTGCTGGCAGGGTCATCACGCCGTCCGGCGCGCTGGCGAGAAGGCCTTCATGGACTGGGCGGGTGACAAACTTCGTATCGTGGACAGCGAAACCGGCGAGGTGCGATCCGCCAGCCTGTTCGTAGCGGTGCTGGGTTGCAGCAACTTCACCTTTGCCGAGTTGTTCCCGAATGAGCAGGGCCCGAGCTGGATCTGACCGCGATTTGGACCCGACGGGGGCACAAGTCACAAGCGTCACGGTGAGGCTGGAGGCCGCGCCGTTGCGCGACCGCAGCCTCACCGCGACTAGGCGCGCCCGACAGCGACGACCGCTCAACCGCGCTGCGCGGCGGCCATCAGCCGGACGGCGCCCGGCGCGACTTGCCCTTCGGCCCGGGCGCGATGAAGGACGCCGGCCCACCACGTCAGGTCTTCCAGTAAAATGGTGAGAGCGGTCTCGGTCATCGGATTGTTCGGGGCGCCCGTCTCGTCGAAGGCGCTCCCGACCTGGCCGACGAGCACGGTGTTCCGCAGCGGCACCAGTTCGGCTTCGATGGCCATGTGCGCCAGGTGCTCCACCGCCCGAGCGCCGGCGGCGATGCCGCCGCTGTAGCCGATGAAGCCCGCGGGCTTGTTGCGGAAGGCAAAGCTGACAAAGACGTTGTCGATCGCGTTTTTCAGCACACCGGGCACACTGTGGTTGTATTCCGTGGTAATGAACAGGTAGGCGTCCGCCTCCGCGATCTTGCGGTTCCATCGCCGGACGATCGGGTCGGAATAGGTGGGGTCGGCCATGTCTCCGATTGTCTGCCGGGTTTCCTGGAACATGGGCAACGGCCAATCCCGTAGGTCGAGCACCTCGATCTCGAAGCCACCGTGCTCGCGTGCACGCCGCACCACCCACGGCGCGACGAGGTCGGCGGCTCGCTCGGGGCGCGTACTGCCGATGATCACCTGGAGTTTGGGCATCCTGATTTCCCTCCCTGTCCTTGTGCCGACCGGGGCCAGGAACGCTTGACTAAGTCTATAGTTGAGCACATCCAATACTAGGACCGGGGGAGGGCGGTGTCAACGGTGACGGGCGGAGACACGGCGGTTGGAGAAGGCGGGCAGGCGGCCGCCGCCGAGATCCTGGACCGTCTGCTGGCCGTGGCGGGGGGACTCCACCACTTGCTCACGGAAGTGGCGGCCCGGCATGATCTCACCCCGCAGCAAGTCGTGCTGCTGCGATCGCTGGATGCGCCGCGGCCCATGCGAGCCCTGGCGTGCGCCATGCGCTGCGACCCGTCCAACGTCACGGGCCTGATGGACCGTGTAGAGCGGCGCGGACTGGTGGAACGCGTCGCGGACCCCGGCGATCGACGGGTCCGGCTCCTCTCCCTCACCGAGCCGGGCCGACGCGTGCGGGACGACATCCACCGTGAACTGGTGGAGGTCGCCATCCTGCGGTGGCTGACGAATTCCGAGATCGAGCAGTTCCGTGACTGGCTGCGCAGGATCAGGCCCGTCGGGGCGGATCCGTGCGGGGAGGACGCCGACCGCTGCGGCGGTGACGCTTGCGACGGCGGACAGGGGAGTGGCGCTTTTTAGGCGCCGTAAGGATATGAACTCTCAGGCGGGGCGTGGGGCGGATCCGGTAGTTCCACAGAGGATGAAACTCGTGTGGATCGAGCTGGACGAGGGCAAGCTCCTCATCGGTCACCTGGAGGCCGGTGGGACAGGGCGTCTGGTCGAGATGGCGGCGCACCTTGAGCCCTGCGGCGGTGTGGGTGTGGGCGATCACGTTGACGATGACTTCGTGCGAGGTGAAGGAGCGTCCCCGTGCGTTGATGCTTATGTGGGAGAACAAACGCCGACGTTCGCCTAATTTGCGGGCAAGGACCTCGCGGAGCCGACGATTCTCCTCGCGCAAGGCGGCCGCCTCCGAACGGGCGGCTTCGAGCAACCGGGCGACCGACGCCGCCGAGGCTCGCTCGGCGGCCGGCACGCGACCTTTCGACGCTGGTGGTTGTGCGCTCGGGAGGCGATCGACCTCGGCGCGAACGTCCGGGTCACGATAGAGCCAGGAACGAGAGACCGCGGCCGCGCGTGCGACAGCCACGAAGGTGACGGGCGCGCCAACGGTCTGCAGGTAGTGCAAGGCCTCACTGGCCCTGCGCTGGGTTGCTTCGTGGCGCGCGCCGGCGGCCGCCACGATGGCAGCGGAACGGTGGCTGTCGTCAGGGTTGCACGTCATAGCGCGTCGTCTCCTCTCGCACCGCGGCCAGGGCGGGGATGATGCGCTCAAGGCTCTCCAGGACCTGGAGATGGTTGGCTGCCCGTCGCAAGCGGCCCTGGTTCTCCGCCGCGGCGATGCGCTTGCGCGTCTCTTCGGCCTGTAAGCGGTGAACCGGGAGAAACTCCACGGTGGTCTGAAAGTGCGGTCAGGTCAGGCAGGCGTTGGGATGCGGGCAGTGTTGCTGGGGTGGCTGCCCGCAGCAGCCGTTGGGCAGGCTGGCCTGAATGCGGGCCAGTTGGCGCCGCACCCACTCAGCCTCGGCGGTGGGCGATGCCGGATCGAACGGCAGCCACCGCCCGGTCATGTCGACATGGGTCTCGCAATACGCGGCGAAGGCCTCGCGGACCGTGGTGTCGTGCAGCCGCGCGTAGGTCGCGGTCATCACGGGACTGGCGTGGCCGAGCAGGCGCTGGACCACGTGCTCGGGGACGCCAGCGTTGATCAGTCTGGTCCCGACCGTGTGCCGGAAGCGGTGGGGACTGATGTGTACCGGGCGCCCGTCGGCGTCGTGCCGATCGATCGCCGCCTGCCAGCGCTCCAACCGGCCTCGCAGTGTGCTCCATTGGAACGGGCGCGCCCCGTCGGGATTGCCGCCGGGCGCGGGAAACAGCCAGGGCGCGCGCGGCCAATGCTGGACCACCCCAGCCCTTTGGCTGCGGATCGCCTCCGCAACCCTGGTGCTCAAGGGGATGAGTTTTTTGGGCGGCGACCTTGGAGTTGAAGAAGCGTAGGCAAGGCCAGCCAGCACTGTCGGGGACCAGGCAATCCAACTGAAGCCGACAGGCATCGCCAGCGCGCAGGCCGGTCTCGATCATCACCACGACCAGATGGCGCGTCGTGGCGTCGGGGAGCCTGACCAAGGCCTCGGGCGCTTCGATCTGCGCCATCACGTCCTCGCTGATGAAGCGCGCTAAGCCCTTGGGCCGGCGGGGCAGGTCGTCGTGATAAAGTGTCGCGCCCACCGGCAGGCCCTCCAGCCAGCCGCGACGCCGTGCGGTATCGAGGAATCCCCTCAGGCTCGTGAGGTAGCCGAGGCGCGTGTTGGCCACCCCCTCTGTGTCAAGATGAGGGTAGACAAGC
>DAHWHT010000243.1 GCA_027335515.1 Clostridia bacterium | reverse complement strand
CATCCTCCACCTGCTGGCGGCGGCAGGCCTCGTCCAACTCCACGGCCTTCACCCACAGGGGGTCCTCCAGATCGGCCAGCGGCGGGTCGTTGAATGCCAGGTGCCCGTTATCCCCGATGCCGACGCAGGCGATGTCCAGGGGGTGGGCGCGCAGCAGGGCCGCATAGCGCGCGCACGCCGCGTCCGGGCCGGCACCGACGTCGAGGCGGTGCACGGTCCCAAGCGGAACCTGCGCAAACAGGTGGCGGTCCAGCCAGGACGCAAAGCGCTGGGGGGCGCCGGCCGGTAGATCCACGTAATCGTCGAGCTGAAAGGCGACCATGCGGGGCCAGGGAATCCCCGGCTCCCGCCGCAGGGCCTCCAGAAATTCGGCCTGCGAAGGCGCGGCCGCAAACGCCACATGCACCGTGCGGGGCCGACGCCGCAGGGCCCGCAGCCGCTCCGCCACGGCCCGCGCCGCCTGCCGCGCCATCTCCTGGCGCGTCGCACCCACGTGGACCACCAGTCCGAGGCCGTCCGACGCCTTCATCCCCACACCCACCCCCGCCGGCATCCATCCCGCAGGCGCCCGCCGCGGCGGCGGCCCGTCAACGGACGCCGCGGATCCGCCAGACCAGGCCCGAACCCACCAACGCATACAGCCCCGCCAGCACGAACACAGCCCGGTAGGCGACCGTCTGCTGCGGCAGCAGCAGGAACACCCCCCCGGCCAGGGCCGGCGCGAGCATCTGCGGCACGGTGATCGCCAGACCCCAGACCCCCATGTCGCGCGCCACCCCCGAGGCGTCCGGCAGAACATCGGTGGCCAGGGCCCAGTCCACGGAGATATAGGCGCCATAGCCGGCGCCAAAAAGCGCCCCCACCGCGCACACCGGCCAAAACCCGTGCACGGCCAGGAACGCCAGGGATCCGATCCCCATCGCCACGCCGGCGACGGACACGATGGCCCGACGGCCGACCCGGTCGGACCAGCGGCCGCACCAGAGGGTGACCGCGCTGGCCGAAAGGATGGTCACCGCCACGATGTAGGAGGTGTCCTGGATCGCGTGGGGGAGGCGCAGGACGTCGTGGAGGTAATACGCAAGGTAGGTCAGCAGTGTGTAAAAGCCGAGCATGACCAGGGCCCGGGTGACCATCACCCAAACCAGGTTGGCGTAGTTGCGCGTCCCCCGCCGCACCTCCGGCCGCGGCGGCGGCATGCGGCCCTCGGGCAGGCCAAAGACGGTGACGGCCACACCCGCGGCGAGCAGCACGGCCAGGAAGAGCAGCATCCAATGGTAGCTGGCCGGCCGCACCAGCAGCGCCGCGCCGATCGCCCCGACCAGAGCACCCAGGCTCGACATCAGCCCCTGAAAGCCGCTGGCCTTGCCCCGGCCGGCGTCGGGGACCACCTCAGGGATGTAGGCCTGGTAGGCGGCGATCGCCACGTTGTACGCAAACTGCAAACCGAGGACCGCCACGATCAGTTCGGTGTAGCCGCGCGTATACCCCAGCCACACCGTCGCCGCGACCGCCAGCACGCCGCCGCCCAGAACGTACGGCCGCCGACGCCCGAAGCGCGATCGCGTGCCATCGGACAGCCAGCCGGCCAGCGGATGCACCACACTGGCCAAGAGCGTGCCCAGCATCGCGATCAGGCTGAGCGCCACGACCTTGCGCGATTCTCCCACCGCCTGCAGCACCAGGAGGGGCAGCAGGACGGTCAACAGGGCCTCCCAGAGGGCGTTGCCGGAAAACCATAGAAAGCTGAGCCGGAATTGGTCCGCCCAGTTCCCCGCATCGAACGGACGACGCATACCGGCCACGGGCGCCACCGGTTCGACGCTGCTCATGGCATCCCACCACGGTCGGCCCAGGGCTTCCAGGGTCGCGGCGCAAACAGCGGCAGGTCGCGGGCTCGCAGGTGCGCCAGCACGGCCGCCAATCCCTGGTGCGCGGGGATCCACGGTTCCATACGACCACCCCCAACGGCCGCCCGCCGGTCGGCACCGCGCAGCATCGCTTCCCCCACCCGGTGGTGCTTCCCTGCCGCCTGCAGCCGCAGGAGCGAACACCCGGCGCACGGAATGCCCCCGACGCGATGGGGGTGGCACCATGCGGATCGGTCTGAACGCGGGCATCTTCCCGGGGAATCCGCTGCCGACGGCGGCGATCCAACGCGCCCAGGCTGCCGGGGCACAGGGACTTGAACTCAACGTCGTGGCCGAGGGCCCCTTTTCCCTTGAGACACCGGAACCGGACCTGGCCGCGCTGCGCGCCGCGGCGGCGGACGCCGGCATCGCCCTGCCGTCGCTCCACTGCGGCCTGCACTGGAAATACCCGCTCACCGACCCCGACCCCGCCGTGCGCCGGCGCGGACTGGCGGCACTCGACCGGTCGCTGGAGATCGGCGCGGCGCTTGGCTGCGAGGTCCTCCTGGTGGTTCCGGGGGTGGTGACGTCTCAGGTACGCTATGCCGACGCGTACGCGCGCGCACAGGAAGGCGTGGCCGCGCTCGCCCGGCGGGCGGCCGCCCTCGGCATGCGCATCGGCGTGGAAAACGTCTGGAACCGCTTCCTGCTGTCGCCACTGGAGATGGCAGCCTTCATCGACGCCCTTGACGCGCCGGCCGTCGGCGCCTACTTCGATGTCGGCAACGTGCTGGCCTTTGGCTACCCACAGGACTGGATCGCCACCCTGGGCCGGCGCATCGTGGCGGTGCACTTCAAGGACTACCGCAGCGATGTCCCGGGTATGGGCGGCTTCGTCCACCTGCTGCAGGGGGACGTTCCGTGGGCGGACACCCTGGCGGCCCTCCGCGCCATCCCCTACGACGGGTATGTGACCGCCGAACTCAACCCCTACCGTCACCTGCCGCAGCGGACGGCGGCCGATACCGTCGCGGCCATGCGGGCCATCCTCGACGCCTGACCCGGCCGGCCCGAGGCCGCGGCGGCACCTGCGGCAGGAGGAGGGCGGCGCTTGGGTGCGACACCGGAGCCGAGCCCCGGCCAACCCTGGCTGCGACGCGCCGCGCACCTCGGCGCCGTCGCCCTGGCGGCGGCCTTCGCGCTCTGGTCCCTGGGCCACTTCTGGTCGCAGATCGCGCCGATTTACCGCACCACGGCACCCAGCAGCCGCCTGGACTTCAACTGGTACGACTATGCCTTCCAGACGGTGTGGCGGCACCTGGATCCGGCGCGCCACCTCTACGACGTCGCGCGCCAGGACCGCTGGATGGTGGCACACCACCTGCCGTACGACCACACCGACCTATACAGTTACCCGCCTCAGTTCGCGCTTTTTTGGTCCCCCCTGGCCGCGCTGCCGCTGGCTGCGGCCCGCACCCTCTGGACCCAGATCAACCTCGGAGCGTTCTTCGTTGCGGTGGGGGCGACCGCGGCCTACGCGCGCCCCCGCCTGGAGCCGATCGGCTGGCTGCTGCTTTCGGGCCTGGGCCTGCTGGCCCACCCGGTGCGCGGCAACTTCTTCTGGGGACAGAGTGACGCCCTGACGCTGCTGCTGGTCACCGTGGGCCTGGCCACCAGCCTGCGGCCCAACCCGGGCCGCGCCGCGGCGCTGGTCGGCGGGGCCTGCCTGGGACTGGCGGCCGTCTTCAAGGTCACCCCGGCCATCCTCCTGGTCTACCTTCCCTGCCGCTGGGCCCTGGGCCGGGGCACGCCGCGCGGCCGGGCGGCCGGGCGCGCCGCCGCGGCCGGATGGATCGTGGTGGCTGCCAGCAGCCTGGTCGTCGGATGGACGATGGGCTGGTCCATCCTGACCACCTACGTGCGGCGCACGCTGCCGGCGGTCGAACGTTCGGCCTGGCTGCACGGGCCGGCACCGTGGAACCAGTCGTTCCGGGGTATCCTGATGGTCTGGGGACCAAACCGGCCCGGCCTGACCCCTGCGGCCGACGCTTTTGCCGCCGCCGTCCTGGCCGTGCTCCTCGTGGTAGTCGCCCTGCGCCCGCAACTGGACGTACGGCTCGAGGCGGCGGGGGCCGCCCTGCTGGTCCTGCTGTGCGCCCCGTCGCTGGAGGGCCACCACTTCACCGTGGCCGTCCTGCCGTGGCTGCTGCTTGCCGGCTACCTGCTGGACACCCTGCCGCGCAGCGCCTGGGCCTGGCCGGCCGCCGCAGTCTTCGCCTTCGGCTCCGCGGCGTTCATCCAGCCTGCGGTGGTCCACTGGCCGCCCGCCTGGTGGGCCGCGGGGGGGCGCCGCCTGGCCGTGCCGCCGGGCCACTACCGCCGCCTCTACCTCCTGGGCGCTTCCAGCTACGGCCCGGTGCACTTCACCCTGCACCTGCGCTATCGCGGCGGGGCCGATGGATCCCTGCCCGCCGTCTGGCCGGACTGGTGGTCGCCTGGCCGCCCACTGGCGCCCGCCATCCCGGGTCTGGCGGTGGGACACGCCCCCCACGGGCAGCGGGTGGGCCTCTATGCCTTCCGATACCCGGTCGACCCGTCGCGCACCCTGGACGCCCTGGTCCTCCCCACCCGGCTGCCCAGACAGCATGGCGGGGCGTCCGCGTTGCACCTGGTCGCCGCCTCACTGCGCGGCACCGACGGCAGGATCCACACCGTGGCGCTGGGCGGGACCGCCAACGCCGACGGCATCGTGCCCGGACCGGGCGCGGGTGGTCTGAACCACACCAGCTTCGACGGCGTCGGCAACGACTTCTGGAGCGCGCACTGGCCGACCGCCCGCCGCTGGCGCACCCGCGTCGACGGCCACAGCACAGCCTTCCGCCTGCCGCAGCCGGGAAGGCGGACCTTCAACGTCGTTTCGACCCCCGCCGCCGCCGCGGCGACCGCCGCCCGTTGGCCGTCCGTGCTCCTGAACCGCGCACCGCACTTCGTCAGCATCGCGGCGTTCTTCCTCAGCGCCGTGGCGCTGGCGGCGGCCGAACCCCGCAGCGCCAGACCGCGGGCGGCCCGCCCAGGCAGCCCATCGGGTCAGGGACGGGGCTGACCCTGATCCGCCCCCGCCGGGGAATCGGGCGCCCGCTGGGTTGTGGACGCCTCCGAGGTACCGGGTCCGCGCTGCGGCGCCGCCGTACCTGCCATTCCATGCCGAAAGGCGGTGATGGTCCGCCCCACCGCACTCCCGAGTTCGGGCAGCCGACCGGGGCCGAACACCAAGAGCGCAACCACCACCAGCACCACCATGTGCACCGGCGTCAACAGGTCACCGAAGTCCATCCGGGCCGCCTTCCTTCGGACGGAGCCCCGCCCCGCCCACCCCCACCCTACGCCGTGTCCGCCGATCGCGCCAGCCCGCGGTGCGTTTTGGCGGTCTCGCCCCCCATCGGCCGCCGGCGCCCGCCCATTTGGAAGGCGGCGGTCCGCGGAACATTCACCCACCGCCGCGGGCCTCAGCGGACCACGCGCACCCGGTAGGTCCGCAGCCAGGCGTCGACCTGGATGAGGTAGGCATAGAACTGCGCGCCACTCATCGTCTGGCCGAACCATTGGACCCGGGGTGGACCGTCGGCCTGCAGCAGCCGGCCCAGAAACGCCGCGTCGACCAGCGGCGCCAGCGGCGAAGCCGGATCGGCCAGGATGGCGCGCAGCCGCGCCCGGGTGGCCGCCAGATAGTCGGGGTTGAAGGTGCGGGGGTATGGTACCTTCTTGCGCACCAGAACCTCCTCGGGGAGCAGACCGCGCAGGGCCCGGCGCAGGATGCCCTTGGCCTGCCCGTCGCAGGTCTTTAGGTCCCAGGGGATGTTCCACACGTAGGACACCAGCCGGTGGTCGCAAAACGGCACCCGCACCTCAAGCCCGACGGCCATGCTCATGCGGTCCTTGCGTTCCAGCAGCACCGGCAGAAACCGCGAGATGTTCAAATAGAGAATCTCGCGCATCCGCGCCGCGCGGCCCGCCTCCCCCGCCAGGCGTGGGACCTCCGCCAGGGCATCCCGATAGCGGTCGGCGATGTAT
The DNA here is from genome assembly GCA_027335515.1 of Clostridia bacterium. The sequence continues at coordinate 1,242 of DAHWHT010000243.1, read as the reverse complement.
TCCAGGGGGCGCAGCCACTGGCGCGCCTCCGGCGAGAGCACCGCGGCACGCACGTCGGTGGCGCGCGACCAGGGGAAGGTATCGGCCGTGATCGCCTCTTCCCAGTGGCACCAGGGATACCCGCCAAACACCTCATCCGCGGCCTCCCCCGAAAGGGCCACGGTGGTCTCCGCCCGCACCGCCCTGCAGAACAAATACAGGGAGGCGTCAATGTCCGCCAGCCCGGGCAGGTCGCGCGCGGCCACGGCCGTCTGCAGGGCTTCCACCTGCGCAGCCGAGTCCAGCACCACCGTGCGGTGCTCGCTGCCCAGGGCGGCCACCATGCGCTCGACCCAGGGGCCATCCGGGTCGGCGTAGTAGTCGGTGGCCTGGAAATGCCGGCCGCTTTCGGCGAACTCCAGGGCGTAGGTGCGCAGCGGTCCCCGGCCCTCGCGCCCCAGGGTATCTGCGGCCAACGCCGAGACGGCGCTGGAGTCAAGCCCACCGGAAAGCAGGCTCGCCAGTGGCACGTCGGAAACCAGCTGGCGCGCCACCGTGTCCCGCAGCAGGTCGCGCACGGTGCGCGCCGTGGCCGCCAGCCCATCCCCGTGCGGTTCCGAGTGCAGCGCCCAATAGACCCAGGGGCGCAGCCCGCGGCGATCGAAGACCAGGGCCTGCCCGGGACGCAGTTCCTCGACGCCGCAGAACACCCCGTGGCCGGGGGTGCGGCCCGGCCCCAGGGCCAACACCTCCGCCATTCCCTCCGCCCCCACCTCCGGGGGCACCGCCGGATGCACCAGCAGGGCCTTCAGCTCCGAGGCAAACAGCAGCCCGGCGCCGCGCCGCGCGTAAAACAGCGGCTTGACGCCAAGCCGATCGCGGGCCAAAAACAGGTGCTGCGCCCGCACATCCCAGATGGCAAAGGCGAAGATGCCGTTGAGCCGCTCCAGGCACTCGGTGCCCCAGGCCAGGTAGGCCTGCAGCAGCACCTCCGTGTCCGAGCGGCTGGCAAAGACGTGACCGCGCGCGACCAGGGAGGCCCGCAGTTCCCCCGTGTTATACAGTTCGCCGTTGTATGTGAGGACAACGGGCGCCGCGTCCCCCTCCGCGTCCACGTCCCCATCCGCAAAACCCGGCGACCTCGGGACCGGCCAGGCCCCGACGGACACCGGCGTCGCGGCTTGGCGGACGCCCGCCCGGGTGCGCACCATGGGCTGGGAGCCGCCGGCCGGGTCGATCACCGTCAGCCGCCGGTGCACAAGC
>DAHWHT010000231.1 GCA_027335515.1 Clostridia bacterium | reverse complement strand
CTCACCTCCACGCCCAGCAGGTCCCCCCACGTCTTCACGCCCTGGCCCGCGAGCCGCCCCACCAGCACCGTCCAGACGCTGACCGGCGTTGTCGCATCCGCGCCGCCGGTGGAAGGCCCGCGCTCCGTCACCTGCACCCCGAGGGTGTAGGCAAGTTGGTCCAGGCGCTGCGGCAGGCCGAGGAAGAGCGCAACCCGCATGGTGCAGACCACGGGCGGCGGGACGAAGCGCTGCGCGGCCAGCACGGCCAGGTGGTACCTGGCGTTGTGTGTCACCAAAGCACCGCCTTGTAACCGGCTCAGGTACTCCGCCAGCCGGGGCCGGATCGCTTCCCACCGGCGGCCGCCGGCGAGGTCGGCGGGGGTGACGTGGCTGATCGCCAGGGACCGGGCTGCTTGGCCGTCGGTGGGCAGGGGCAGGTCGGGGCGGAACAGGCTGGCCCGCACGTCGCCGCTGGCGGCGGTCTGGAGGCCGATGAGCGGGGCGAGGGAGTCCAGGCCGGCCGTGGCCACGGCGAGGCCGAGCACGGAAAGGCCGGACAGGGGCGTATCGGGGTGGATTTGCTGGTGCGGGTCCCAGGCCACGGGTTCGACCGTGGCCGCGTTGGGCGGCATGGCGGATGGCCTCCTTCTGGGGGGATGGGGCAGGGGCGGGGGCGGTCAGCCCCCCGCTGCGTGCCCGTCTACATCGCGGCGGAGCGGGCCACCCAAGAGCAGGGCTCCGTCGGGGGTCCGCAGGTTCACTTGGCCCGCCAGCAGGTCAGGCCAGGTGCAGGTCTCGCGGTAGCCCGCCGCAGAGCGGATACGGATGCCGCTGGCGGTGACCGCCTCCAGGGTGCCGTCCACGCGCCGCACGCGGGTTTTGCGACCCAGGTCGGGGTCAGTCCAGCGCATCGCCACCGGCGTCCCCACGGGCGGCACCGCTGCCCGCAGGGCATCAATCTTCATCCTCACTGCTGCCTTCTCGACGGCCAACCTCCCCGCCTCGGCCCGCACCTCCTCGGCAGCCCGCTCGCGCCACCGCACCGGGGCCTCCCCCAGGGGGACAACCTCCGCCGGGCGCTCGTCCACGTCGTGCACCTGGCCCCACAGGTCCACGACTCCAGCCACCTGCCCACCGCCACTTGCCATGTTGACCGCCGCCCCTTCCGTTGTCGCTACTGTGATGATAACACTAAGAGCGACGCCGAAAGGCCCTTTTTCGAGCGAATCCCGAAAACTTTTGGCAACCTCAGTCGGGGGTGAGCCCTTCTCGGAGTAGGAGGTGGAGAACGTGGTTGCGCGTGGTGTTGAGCCGTACTGCCAAGTCAGCCGCCAAGTCGGCCGTCTCAGCGTCTGTCGAAATCGTGGTCCAGGTGATGGTGCCCACCGGCTCCCAGCGCACGCGCTTTGCCGGCCGGTCGGCGAGTGGCGGCAGGCCCCGCACCCGTAAGCGCTCGGCCCCGCGCCGCACGAGGTCGTTTGTCGCGGCGCTCAAGGTGGCGTTTCCCCCGCCCGCCTGCTCACGGATGGCCACCTCGGTGGCCTCGTCCAAGCCGAACCGCATCGTCACACGCTTGCCGCTTGGCGCAAATCGGCGCTGGTATCCCACGTGCGCAGTCGCCTCCACATGTTGTTCTGCTGGCATGATAGCACTTGTGATCCGCCGACCCAGCGCCCCCGGCCCGTCGGCCCAAATGATCGGCACACCGATCTGCCCCTTTCCCCCCTGGTGGCCTGCCGCTCAGAGCATCACGCCGCGAATCCGCCGCAGCCCCGCCCAGTCCGCCGGGTCGCCCACCACGGCCCGCAGCCGGCGCCGGAACGCCCGCCGTGCGCGGACCGCCTGCGTCTCGCGCACCCCCAGGACCACCAGCCCCACCGTCACGGCCAGAACCGTCACCATCGCTGCCATGATCGGATCGCCTCCCCCTGGTTCCAGGGTAATCCGTGGCCGCCCTCCGGTGGGGCGCGGCCGGAGCCGGACCGGGACAGGAGGTGTCGGCGCGTGTCGGCCGGCGTCGGGCGGTTCCGGCGGGGTTCGGCAGGAGGTGCCAGGTTGACACTGGAAGCGCTTTGCCAGTGCGGGGAGGGGTACTTCGGGGGGGATGTGGTGGCGCTGGTCAGGGTCGAGATGGACCAGGAGGGGTACCCGGTGTTGCCGAACTCGGCAACGAGATCGTGCTGGCCCACCCGAGGTACCAGCGCATAGACGCCGCTTGAGGCGACCTAGCGTATGCCTGTGTGCCGCCGTCGGTCCACCCCCAAGGGATGTCGGTCAAAGATGGAGCCCCCGCGGTGGTCAGGACAGAGCGTCCCACTGGAAGAGGTTCTCGTCTCCACTCGCGACTTTCTGTCTCAGTTTGAAGCCGTATGGCCCAAATGGTGGCTGACCGGGGTGTGCCTCCGCCCGGACGACGAAGACTCCTGGAAGCTGCTTGCCCTTGAAGCCTTTGCGCTGTTCGGCACTGACGCACCTGAGATACCCTTAGAGTTCAGAAGCGATCATATTGTGATCGCTTCACGTGCAACCGACTTCAGTGAGATTTCTGCCATCATCAGCCAGCACCAACCGCCTATGTTATGTGGTATCTCGCCTTGTCTACCACCACCGACCCAAGAAGGCAACGTGACAAGCTCCTTTCTGTCTGAGCAGTTAGGCACCTCACGACTCATACCACGTGAGCGCCTATGTATGTGTGCAAGTGTGTTATGGAGACCAAACCAGCAACAGACGTACAAACGGGACGAAGCGTGGCACGAAGCCGTAGCGGCCGGATACGGTGCTTTTGAACATCTGGTCGCCGACCAACTTGGAGTCTCCAGCTTCGACACGTCTCCCAAGATCGAGATTGTTGCGCCGCTCGGCTTGGACTGTACATTTCCTAATCCTGAATTGGTGCGATTGAAATACAGACGGCCCTTTTTTGCACGTGACTGGCAGGTACTCGCGCCATCCGATGGCAGGCTGCGTCCAAGCGCTAGCCCGGCGCCTGCGGCGGACGGTGAAGTGAGTAACGACGTTGGTAACGATGGATGGTATACACAGACCTTCACCGTACCCACGGATTGCCAGCGAGTTTGGCTGCGACACCCTCTCTTGGGAAGACGACTCCTGCGCTGGGATGCCCCGTACCAGCATCAAGCACAAGCGAGGCCGCTCGAATCGCTCGACTATCTGGTCGGCGCCGTATATAGGACAGGAGATACCGACTCCCTGCAGGCCGCCGCAGACCGCTGGATGCAGCAGTTAAAGTCGGTTGAGGACACGAAACAGGAACTTGCTCTCGCGAATGCCCTGGCGCGATTGGGTTACTCGGTGCTGTTTGGGGGCAAACAGACCCAGTGTCAAGACGTTGACTTGGTGGTACTCGATCACGTACGCGCCAGAGCCCTTCTCATTGACGCTCATACGGTTCATAAAGGTTCAGGCGTTAATGCCGTGCGCAAGAAGGTCGAGGAGCTTCAGACTCGCGTCGTAGAACTGGCTACGTATACTACAGGGTGGACCATCATGGGTGCTGTCGTGTCCACCATTAGCGAAGAGCAAGTTCCTAGCGTTCCTTTGCCGCAACACGTTCATGTTCTCGGCGTTGCCGATATTGAGAAGCTAGGCCGGCTATCTCGGGCAGCAGAGGCCGAGGCGCTTTTGTGGCGCCACCCTCAGCATGTTTCGAGAACCGTTTCGGACACTTAGATAGAAAGGGCCGTAAGTGCTCATCATCGCTGGGGACATCCGAGATGTGGGATGAGAAGGACTGGCGGGGCCTGGCGCGGCTGGATGACGGCAGGATCGTGCTAGCGCACCTGGTACCGGAGGTGGAGCCGGTGCCGGTCAGGGGGGCCGGAGCCGCCCGAGCCGGTGGCCTAGACGCCGGTTCCATAGGACATCTCGTGCATCGCGGCGAAAATGCTACTCGGGGGTGCCGTATGATCGACGAGAACTACTACCTCGAAATAGACCGGACCTGGGCGAACGCCGCGCGTGCCGCCAAACCCTCCGGCGTTTCGGAAGCCATGCTGAAATCCCGGGAGTTTGTCGACATCACACGGTTTATCTTGGAGGACATTGGGCCGAACTTGGGCTGGATCTTGTCTTTGGCCTATCAGATGCGCCAGGCATCCACCCCGCCCCCTCGCACCTTCCGCCTGGTGAGAACCGCGGATATGACCCGGGTGGACTTGACCGGTTATTCGGCCGAAGACATCGAACGCATCTTGAAGCAACTCTGAACGGCGCCACAGCCTCGGTTTCCAGTGCCCCAGCCAGGGGCTGGCCGCATCTCCACCGAACCTACTCACCATGGGTCAGTGGGTGGATTTCTTCGGCCAGGTAGTCTGGCGCATCGTCAAGTGGCCTCGACCTCAGCCTGAGCCCCCAGGGCCCTCGGCAGCCTTCCTCTACCGGCTGTATGGGTCGCTTTGCATGGCCATGGCGGCGCTGATCGGCCTACTGCTGTCCCGCCTGCCTGTCTTCGTTGGTCTCGTGGCGCTACCGCTATCTGGACCGGCCCTCCGAAACCTGAGCGGAACCTGTCAAGCCCGATGAGACAGGTTGGTGCCACGAAATAGTGTCGTTCAGTCGGCGGCTGAGCGGTCGTTCACAGAGCGTTTGTTCTCATCGGCGGGCCGATTGATCCACACCCGGGCTGGGAGCAGCTGCGGCTGC
>DAHWHT010000228.1 GCA_027335515.1 Clostridia bacterium | reverse complement strand
CCCCTTTGCCATGCGGGGCGTGTGGATCTGCCTGTTCGCTCGTCCGACCTCTGCGTAGACCGCAAGGGTCGGCTTTGGCTGCATGTCGTGGTCGAATCCCCGGAGCCGCAAGTCCAACCCACGGGAGAGGTGGTCGGTGTTGACCTCGGCGTGGCGTGCCCCGCCGTGACCTCCCAGGCCCAGTTCCTCGGTACTCGCCGCTGGCGGGAGATCGAGGACCGCTCGTTCCGTCTGCGCCGCGCTCTTCAGGCGAAAGGCACACGGTCGGCCAAGCGGCACCTGCGCAAGGTGTCTGGCCGCCAGGAACGTTTCCGCCGGGACTGTGACCACGTGCTGTCCAAGCGCCTGGTCCAGTCCGTGGAGCCAGGCGCCGCGCTGGTCTTCGAGGACTTGACCGACATCCGTGCCCGCATGAAGGGACGCAAGCGGCAGCGTAGGCGCCTGCACTCGTGGTCCTTTGCTCGCCTGCTCGGGTTCGCACGCTACAAGGCGGCGTTGGTGGGTGTGGTTGTTGATACGGTCGACCCCCGCTACACCAGCCAGAAGTGCAGCCGGTGCGGGCACCGAGAGAAGGCCAACCGCCGGAGCCGAGGCGACTTCCGCTGCAAGCAATGCGGCTTCTCCCTTCACGCGGACCTGAATGCGGCCAGGAACATCGGAGCCAACCACCTTGCCAGCCTTGCTACACGTGGGACTGGCGGGCCGTCGTCAACCGGCCTATCGCAGCACGATCCTGTAGCTGCAAGCCGTCGGCTTTAGCCGACGGTCGTTGACTCCCGCCAGAGCGCCACCAGCACATCCACCAGCGCGGCGGCATCCGCAGGCTCCACCACTTCCACCGGGGTATGGCGGTAGCGTACGGGCAGGGCGAGGGCCCCGGCCGCCGCACCGCCCGCAGCCTGCAGCGCCGGTCCGGCGGCGCTGGTCCCGCCATCCCCCACGGCCGCCTGAAGGCTGCGGCCCGCCCGCTGGGCGGCGGCGGTCAGCGCATCCAAAGCCGGCGGCGGGGCGACCAGGCCATCGTCCTGAACGACGAGGCAGGCCCCACCCCCCAGGCGCACGTCCGCCCCCCGGGCGCCCGGCGTATCGGTGGCCGCCACCCCGCCGACGGCGACGATCCAATCCGCCGGGCAGCCAACCACCACCGGCCGCACCCCGCGCTGACCGAGTTCGCCCTGGACCACAAAGGCCACGGTCAGATCGACCCCCGCGGTGTCGCCCCGGGTTGCGTGCAGGGCGGTCACGGCCGCGGCGCACGCCGCCCGGGAAGCCATGGCCCGCCCGCAGGCCGCCCCACCCGGCAGGACCCGCGCCGCGACGTCGGGCACCGCGGCATCGCCCACTCCGATCGCCGCCCCTGCCGCGGCCCCCCCAAAGTCCAGATAGAGCCGCGCCCAGGGGATGCCGTTGGCGTCGGCCGCACGCCGTGGACGCACGCCCACCACCGCCACCTGCCCGGATGCCAGCCGCATCCGGCCGCCAACCAGCGACGCCGGGTCCAGCGGCCCGAGCCCCGCCAGCCAACCGCGCCCCGCGGCGTCCACATGGGTCAAGGCCGCGCCCGCCTCGTCCATCGGGACAAGCATCAGCAGCCGCCGACCCGGTCCCGGCCGGCGCGCGATCAGATTGCCGAGCGCGTCCACACGAACGGTCGCCACCGCGCCCTGAAGCAGGGTCTCCAGGTGGGCCCGCACCTGGGCCTCATGCCCGCTCGGACCGAAGGCATCGCTCAACTCACAGATCCAACGCGTCAGGGCCGCCCGATCGTCCACCTTGCGGCGGTGCCCTTGCGGACCCGCCATCCCCCCCACCGCTGCCGAATGCCTGTCCGCGCCCCGCCCGTCACCCACCCGCGCGAAACCAGGCGGCGACCAGATCGGCGGCACCCTGAAGGTCCCGCGGGTCCAGGACGCTCGCCGGGGCGTGGAGGTAGCGGGCCGGGACCGAGACGACCGCCGCGCGGGCCCCCGACGCCTGAAACCGGGCGGCGTCGGTACCGCCGCTTGCGGCCTGTTTCCACTGATACGCCAGGCCGGCCTGCTGTGCGGCCGCCACCAGGGATGCCGTCAGATCGGGGGCCGCGACCATGCCGCCGTCCAGCGCGGTCAACACCGGCCCCCGCCCGAGGCGCGTCACCTGGTTGCGCCCGGGGATTCCGGGCAGGTCGACCGCCGTGGTCGTCTCCACGATCACAGCCTGGTCCGGCGCCAACCGGTCGGCCACCGCGGCCGCCCCGCGGGTGCCGATCTCCTCCTGAACGGTGAAGGCGACGGCCAGGGGCCGCCCGGTGTCGGCCAGGGCCTCCAGGGCGGCGGCCAGCACGCAGATCCCCGCCCGGTCGTCCAATGCCTTGGCGCGAAAGAGCTGCCCCAACGGTCCGGCCGGGCCGGCGAACACCGCGCAGGCGCCCAGTTCCACCGCCCGACGCGCCTGGGCCGCGTCCCGCGCGCCGATGTCCAGACGCAGGTCTTCCAGCGCAGCCGCCTGGCGGCGCTTGGCGACGGGGGTCAGGTGAACCGGGACCGCCGTCACCGCACCCGGGATACCCTCCGGCCCGATCCGCACCGCGCACCCCGGCAGGAGCCGCACATCGATCCCGCCGACCAGGTCGAACCGCAAGAGCCCCGCAGGGTCCACCCCGGTCACGATCAGGCCGACCTCGTCCAGATGCGCGCACAGCAGCGTGCGCGGCCCACGGCCGTCCCGCCACCCCCGCGTGAGCACCAGGTTGCCCAGCGGGTCGATCCAGGCCTCGTGTGCCAGGGGGCGCAACCGCTCCCACACCGCGTCCCGCACCGGCCCCTCGGAGCCGGACACCCCGGGCAGGCGGCAGATGCGGGCCAGCCACTCCAGGTCAACGGTCGCGCTCATGGCTGCGCCGCCCCCCCGGCCAGGCGGCGCGTCAGCCCGCGACGCCAGTGCAACCCGGCCGCGCGGGCCCAGGCGGCCAGCAGCAGGCCGGTCCGCCGCACGTCCGCGAGGTCCACGACCTCGGACGGGCTGTGCATCGACCGCAGGGGGATCGAGAGCAGACCCGTCGGCACACCGCCCGCGGCGACCTGCAGGGCCCAGGCGTCCGTGCCGCTGGGACCGGCGAGCACCTCGCGCTGCAAGGGGATATCCAGGCGTTGGGCCTCCGCCGCCAGCAGGTGGTGGACCTCCGGGTGCAGCGAAGGGCCGAGCGCCAGCACGGGCCCACCCCCGCAGGCCGCGCCCTGGTATTCCTCCACACCGGGCTGCTGCGCAAAGCCGACGTCCACCACCACGGCGGCCGCGGGACGCAACCGCTCCCCCAGCGGCGCGATCCCCCGCAGGCCGACCTCTTCCTGCACGTTGGCCGCCACGACGAGGTCGCCATCCAGGGTCACCCCGGACAGCGCCGCCAGGGCCTGCGTGAGCGCGGCCACCCCGGCGCGGTTGTCCAGGCCCGCGGCGGTCCAGCGCCCGCCCAGGAGTTCCGCCGGCTCGGTGGCAAAGTGCGCCCGATCCCCGGGCCGCACCAGCCCCTCCAGCGCTTCGTCCCGAAAGCCGGTGTCCAGGGTCACGGCATCCGCTGCAGGCAGTCGACTGCGGGACGCACTGCGGGTGAGGTGCGGGGGGACCGTCGCCACGATCGCCCGCAGGCTCTGGCGTCCGTGGACCACCACCTCCCGCCCGGGGAGCGTCCGCGGATCCACGCCCCCAAGCGGGGCACAGCGCAAAAACCCGCCTGGCAGGCGGCGCGTGACGATCAGGCTGATCACGTCCAGATGCGCGGCCAGCAGCACGGGAGGACCACCGCCGCCCCGGCGCACGGCCCAGAGGTTGCCGATCCCATCGCCGCCGACCTCGTCGGCAACCCCCGCCCAGACGCCGCGCAGCGTGCCCGCCACCGGCGCCTCCAGACCGGACCCGCCGTCCGTCGCACCACACAACGCCTTCAGCAGCCCCACCGCGTCCGCCGTCGGCACCCCCCGGATGGCCCCCCCCTGCGTTCGCCCCGGGTGGACGGGCATCCTGCCCTGGGCAGGGCGTCAGGCGGCGCGCCCCGCGCGGGTGAACAGCCTTAGAATGCGCGCCAGCAGCCCCGGTAACCGCACCACACGGATCATCAGCACGGCCAAGCGCCCCCTTCGCCAGCCGCACGGCGAACCCCCCCGCCGTGCGCACCCGCCCCTGAAGGGAAGGCGCCGTACCCTATGCGCCGCACCCGCCCGCGGTCACGGGGTCTGTCCCTTCCAGCACGCTGATCGGCGCCCCCTGCGTCCGCGCGTGGCCGGCCTGGAGTGGAATGGAACCTGTCGCGGCTCGTCGGGCGTTGCCGGGAGGCGGAGCGCCGTGCCGACGCGGCGGCGGCCCAGTGCCACGCCCCGCCACCGCGAGGTGGGAACCTCTGAGCCGCAACCCGGTCGGCACGCGCGCCATCCCGGCGCTTGCGGCCGTCAGCGGCCGCCAGCCGCTCCAGCCCAGGCGGCGGCGGCGGCGCGCAGCGCCCGGGCGGCCGCCACCGGATCGGCCTGGCCGTAGATCGCGGAGCCGGCGACCAAGGTGTCCGCCCCGGCCGCCACCACCAACCCCGCGGTCGCCGGGCCGACGCCGCCATCGACTTCGATGCGCCCCGCCCAGCTGCGGGCCTCTGCGGCCTCGCGCAGCCAGCGCACCTTGCCAAGCACCTGCGGCAGGAAGGCCTGGCCGCCAAACCCGGGGTTGACCGTCATCGCCAGCACCAGGTCGGCCGACTCCCACACATACTCCATGACCCCGGGCGGCGTGGCGGGGTTGAGCGCCACCCCGGCGCGGGCCCCCGCTTCGCGGATGGCCGCCAGCGTCCGCTGCAGGTGCACGCTGGCCTCGGCGTGCACGGTGATGCCGTCGGCTCCGGCGGCGGCAAAGGCGGAGATCAGCGCCTCCGGCCGCTCCACCATGAGGTGCACATCCAAATACAGTGGGCAGACCCGCCGCACCGCCTCGACAACGAGCGGGCCAAAGGTCAAGTTGGGCACGAAGTGGCCGTCCATCACATCCAGGTGGAGCACCTCGGCCCCAGCCTCGGTCGCAAGGCGGCAGGCGGCCGTCAAGTCACCAAAGTCGGCCGAAAGCAGGGACGGCGCCAGGCGGACCGGGTGCCTCGGACCCAACGCGGCGGCGGGCGGGTCGGGCTGCAACCCTGCCATGAGGGGACACACTTCCTTCCAATGCCGGCGGACCCGCACCACACTCACCAGCGCGGCGGCGCGGCCCGCAGCTCCGCCAGCAGTTCACGGTAGCGCGCATAGCGCCCGGCGTCGACCGCTCCGGCGCGCACCGCGGCCTGCACGGCGCAATCCGGCTCGTCGGCATGCAGGCAGCCGCGAAACCGACACCGCTTTGCGGGGGCGACAAACTCGGGATACCAGCCGGACAACGCCTCCGGGTCCATCCCCGCCAGGTCCAGGCGGCTGAACCCCGGGGTATCCGCCACCCAGCCCCTCTGCTCCAGGGGGAGCAGCCGCACCGAGCGCGTCGTATGCCGGCCCCGCCGCAGCCGCGGCGACAGGGCCCCGGACGGACCGACCGCGCCCCCGGGGACGAGGGCCGCCAGCAGGCGCGACTTTCCCCCGCCGCTTGGGCCGGCAAGGGCGGCGACGCGGCCGCAAAGCAGTGCGCGGATGGCTTCGATGCCCGTGCCCCGGGCGGCCGACGCCAGCAGGACCGGATACCCGGCCGCGCGGTAGGGGGCCACAGCGGCAGCCGCCGCCGCCGCGCTCGCTGCGTCCAGGCGGTCGCACTTGTTCAGGCAAAGGGCGACGGCACACCCGCAGCGGGCCGCTTCCACCAGGGTACGGTCGATCAGCCCCGGGTGCCAGGGCGGTTCGTCCCAGGCGGCCACCACCAGCACGAAGTCGACGTTGGCCACCGGCGGGCGCACCAAAACGGTCTGCCGCGGCTCCACGGCATCAATGCGGCCCTCGCCGCCGCCGAGTTCCACGAGCCGCACCCGATCGCCGGCCAGCAGGGCCGGCCCGGGGGCATCCCCTTCGGAGCCGGCCCGCGCCTGCGTGTGGCGGGCGGCACCGGCCCGGGTGCCGCTTCCCAGGAGCGCGGCCGCATCCGGCTCGTCCTCTTCGGACCACAGCCCGGCATCGGCGCGGTCGGTATCGCGGCGATCGCGCCATCCCATGGTTCGGCTGCGCAACCGCCCACGCGGCCGGCACAACAGCACATGGCCTTCGTCGGTCGCCACCTCATACCAGCCGCTCCAGGCGTGCACGATCCGCCCGCACGTCTCCTGCCCGTCCAGTCGCACGCCTGGTTAGAAAAATGCGTACAAACCGATCGCTCGGTCTTCCACACGTCCGCCCGACCAGGCTTTCGCCCCTTTCGGCCTGAGATTTGCCCCTCTCGGAGCGGTAGGCAACAGGCGGACTTGGGCTGCGCAGCAAGGCGACGCGCCGCCTCCACAACCCCACGCAGACCTCGCCGTCGCGCATTCAGACCCGATGCCACGTCGCTCGCCTGCAACACCACGCGGTAGCCGTTGACCGCCGCGTACTCCATGAGACGCAGGCGCTGCCGCTCCAGGTTCCCCGCCTCGGCCTGCCTGCCTGTACTTACCCGGGTATCAACGGCCGCCGTCTTCTCGCCCGTGGCGAAGTCACGCCCAGCAGGGCCAGGACGTCCGCCCTTGCATACCGCCGCTGCCCACCCTGGGGTCGGGCAACGCGACGAAGTCTGCCGTCCTTGTCCCACCGACGCAAAGTCCCCACGTGCATCCTCCGTGCCCGTGCGGCCTCCGCCATCCGGAGAACCTCCGGTCACCCGTCAAACCGGCTCATACCTACATTATGGGCGCGATTTGCGCGGCGTTTCGGGTAGCTGCTTCAACCTCCCTTCAGGGCGCGGTCGACGACGCCGACGTGCCCGTGCTTCCCGTTCCAGGCGTACCCATCACCGGCGAAGCGGTCGAGGAGGAGGAGGAGGAGGAGGAGGTCGAAGAGGGGGTGCCGCCGCCGGACCCCGTGCGCGACAGCGAACCCGCGGGCCCGCCGACCGTGCCGCTGTGAACCGGCACGCCGTTCTGCTCCCAGGTCCAGTTGGCCCCCTGGGAAGACGCCCAGCACAGCGTGACCGCAAAAAGCGTGCCCGTGGGCACCCGGCGGCTGAAGACGACCCGCGACGCCGCATGCCCCACATCCTGCACCAGGACGGTCTCCTGCCATCCCTTGGCGGATGCGGTGGTGGACGACGAACCCGACCCCGTGGCGGACGCGGACACGGTTCCCGTCGGGCCGGCGACGAAGTGCCGCACCACCTGGTGGATACAGCCCTGCGAAACCGTCAGGGCGACCGAGGTGCCGGCGGGCGCCGCCGCCCCCGCCACGGGCGCGGTGGCGGCCACCGTCCCCGCGGGCCAGCCGGTGCGCAGGCGCTTGATCCGCCCCAGCGTATACCCGTCGCGCGCCAGCGAACGGCGCACGCTGGACAGGGTGCGCCCGACGTAATCCGGCAGCGTGCCCGCCCCCGGGGGCCCGGAACTCAGGATCAGCGTCACCGTGCGGCCGGCATCCACCTCCGAACCGGCGGCGGGCCGGGTGTGCACGATGCCGCCGGCGGCCACGGACCGGCTGCTCACGCGGGTGGACGCCACGTGGGCCTTCAGGTTGCGGTCTTTGAGCTCCAACTGTGCCTGCTGCACGCCGAGGCCCGCGAGGGTGGGCACCCGCTCCAGGGACGGCCCCAGGGACGAGACAATCTCCACCGTGCTGCCGCGACGGACCACCGACCCCGCGGCCGGATGGCTGCGCACCACCTGGCCCGCGGGGGAGTTGGCGTTGACCAGATGCACCTTGGGACGGAGGTGGGCCCCCTCGAGCCGCGCCTCCGCGGTGCTCAGCCGCTGCCCCACCACGACCGGCACGACCTCCTCGGGCACATACAGCCAGCGCATGGCAAACACCAGGCCCCCGCCGATCAACACGGCCACGCCCACGACGATCCCGGCCGCGATGGCGGCCGGCCGCACCCAGCCGGCGCTGGCCGTGACAGCCCGCTCCGCGGCGCGCCCACTGACCCGGCGCGTGTTGCGCCGCTGGGCGCGCGTGGCC
>DAHWHT010000353.1 GCA_027335515.1 Clostridia bacterium | reverse complement strand
TACCAGGGCCCGCCCGGGGCACCACCCGCCGGCACGTCCACCCGCAGGACGCCCTGCCCGTCGCGCGACAGACCGGCCCAGTCGCACCAGACGCGGGCCAACAGGCCTGGACCGCCGCGCGCCGCGCCGCGGCCCGCGTTGGATGGCGGACCGCCCGCGCGCCGGGCCCAGGTGGCGGCGTGCAGATAGCTGTCGGTCGGATCGACCCGCAAGAACAGCTCGGCCAACCGCCTTGCCGCCTCGGCGTCCGCCGCCGGCCGCCGCCCCCAGCCGTCCCGCACCCATGCCTCCGCGACATCGATCAGGCGGCCCCCGCCCACCGGCGCCGCCAGCAATGCGGGCGAGCCGCCGCCGTCGCAGTGGGCGGAGGCGAGGCGCAGCGCGTCCAAACCGGCGCCGCAAGCTGCGGCCCGCTCCACCAACGGACCCAGGGCGGCTGGCGGGAGAAGCGCCAGACCGCGCCCCAGCCGGGCCAGGGGCCCGGGATCCCGGCCCGTCCAGGCGGTGGCGAGGCGCGCCGCGGCAAGCGCATACGCCGCCTCAAGGGACGGCCGTTCGGTACCCGTCAGCCGGGGCGGCATCCAGGTCCCGTCTCCCGCGCTCACGCCCCGAGCCACTGCCCGGGATCCATCGGTCGGCCCGCCGCCTGCGCCGGCTGCGGCAGGCCCAGGTGCGCCAGCACGGTCGGGCCAAGATCCAACAGGCGCAAGCCCGTAAGGGCCCGCCCCGGCCCACCGCCCTTGCGCAGGGCGCGCCCGGTCGCCGCCGCGAAGACGCCGTAGCGGGCGTGGTTTGCGCCGTCGGGTCCGGTATCGTTCTCACGGGTGTAGACGGCGCCAGGGGTGGATGCCAGACCGCCCAACGCCCGCCAATACAGGTCGCCGGGGTAGACGATGAGGTCCGGGGGAAAGCCGGCAAGCGACTGGTAGATGCGTTCCGGATAGAAGACGCGGTGGCGGGCCCCCGGTTCGCCCCACGGAGGCACCTCCGCCTCCAGCCGCGCCGCGATCTCGGCGCGCACCGCAGCGGCGCGCGTGCGGGCCAGGGCGCCCTGCGGCTCCCGTCCGGCCACGTTCAGAAAGACGCGCCCGTAGTAGCCGCCATCCCCCCAGGCGACCGTCTGATCCCAATCCACCGCCTCGGGCGCCACCCGCCCCGGCCGGACGGCCCGCCCCGGGAGCAGCCGCAGGTAGCCTTCGCGCAGCAGCCACTCGTTGATCAGGAAACCGCCGTCCATCCGCTGCGCGCCGTGATCGGAGACACACACAACCAACGTATCGTCGTCGGCATACGCCAGCAGCCGGCCCAGGCGTCGGTCGACCTCGGCGTAGTAGTCGGCGATGGCCCCGGCATACGGACGGTCCCCCTGATACAGCACATGGCGGGGGTCCATGAACTGCCAGAAGGCGTGGTGGATACGGTCCGTACCGATCTCGACCATGGCGAAGAGGTCCCAGTCCCGGGTGGCCAGCAGGTGCTCCGCCAGGCGCCAGCGGCGGTCGGTCATGTCGTAAATCTCATCCAGCAGGCGGTCGCGCTCGTGGCTGCGGGCATCGGAGACGTCGAAGCGGTAACGGCCGACCGTGCGGGCCACCTCCGCCGCGAGTTCCGGCGGCTGGGTGAAGGGCGCGTCGGCGTCCGGGGTCAGAAAGCACCCGACAAACGCCCCCTGGATCGGCCGGGGCGGGTAGCCCGGCGGCACACCGATCACCAGGCTCTGCCTGCCGTGGGCGCCCGCGATGTCCCAGGCGGCAGGGGCCCGTTCCGGCGGAATCGCGTCGGAAAAGGTCAGGGCCAAAGGACCATAGTTCCAGCCGGAACGGTTGCGAAATCCATACACCCCGAGCTGTCCGGGATCGCGGCCGGTCCAGGCGCACATCCAGGCCGGGCAGGTGATGGGAGGGCAGATGCTCTCAAGCGGGCCAAAGCCCCCTGCCTCCTGGATGCGCCGCAGGTTTGGCATGCGGTCCCGGTAGGTACCGAACGCCAGGCTTGGCTCCAGGCAATCCAATCCGATCACCAGGGCGCGTGGGCGCAAGCACCACCGCTCCTTTCCACCACCGGTCCCCCTGACCGGCGGCGCCGGCCCGGGGCCCGGCGCTCAATAGCCGAGGCGGGCCAACCGCTCGGAAACCCGGGCGCGGTCCTCCTCGGACACGGCCGCCTCGGAACGGACGCCGCCGTCGGCGGGGCCGGCCCCCGGTGCGCCCAGACGGCGGGACGCCACCGACTGCACGGAAAGCGGGTCCGGGCATCCGGTCGCGGCGACGCGCCGGGCCACGTGCGCCTCCATCGCCGTCCGCAGCCGGTCCGTCAACGCGGGCCGCAGGGTCGCCAGATTGCAATGCTCCCCCGGATCGGTGCTCAGGTCGTAGAGTTCCAAGTCGGGGCCGCCGTGGAAGTCCGGCTCCAGGGCCGAAATCAGCTTGTGGCGGCCGCTGAGCCAGACGCGCTTGCGCATCCAGGTGCATTCCGTGCCATACAGCGCGGACGCGGGCCGCAGGCCACCGAGCCAGGCCGAGCGCAGATCCCTGCCCCCCATGGCGGCGGGCGGAGCCACCCCGCAAGCGGCCGCCACGGTCGGCGCCAGATCGAGGATGCTGACCGGATCCTCCACCACCGCCCCGCGCGGCACGCGGCCGGGGGCCCAAAGCAGCAGCGGCACCCGCAGGTTGGTCTCATAGAGCCCGTGGTGGTCGAACCAGATCCCGTGCTCACCGAGTTCCTCGCCGTGATCCGCGGTGACGATCACCAGGGTGTCCTCCAGGCAACCCGCCGCCCCCAGGGCCCGCCACAGACGCCCGACGGCATGGTCGAGCGCACGCACGCACGCCGCATACTGAGCCCGCGGAAAGGCCCGGTCGGTCACACCCGGCATCCAGCCGGCAAAATAGTCGGCAAAAGGGGAAAAGGCCCAGAGGGCGTCCAGGCCGTGCTCGTCGGCCCGGCGCTCGTCGCCGTCGTAAAAGAGCCGGTCAAAGGGCGGCTGCGGGCAATACGGGGTGTGCGGATCCCAGAAGTGGAAGAACCCGAAAAAGGGCTCCCCCCGCCGAGCCGCCTCGGCCAGCGTGGCGACCGCCGGCTCGGCCGCCTGGGTCACCGCCTCGCCCTTGCGCCAGAACCCGTCCGCCGCTGCGGCCAGGTCATAGGTGTGGTAGGCGTCAAAGCCGCGTTGCAACCAACGACCGAGGTTGTCGACCGCGACCGTGCGCACCCCCGCAGACTGCAGGAGCGACGGCAGCCACTCCAGATCCGCCGGGGGCTCCACCGCGCCCCCGTGGGCGACCACCCCGTGGGCAAAGACGTCCTGGCCGCTCCACAGGGTCGTGTGGGCGGGCTGTGTCGGTATGTGCGGCGACCGCGCGCAGCCAAAGCGCGTGCCGCCCGCGGCGACCCGGTCCAAAAACGGACTGGTGGGCAGCGGCGCGCCATAGCACCCCAGGTGGTCCGCCCGCAGCGTATCGCACAGAATCAGGATGACGTTCGTGGCGACGCCCCTCCCTTGGCGCCGCGACCGCGACGCGGGGTCTTGGCCTTCGGCTCAGACGCGATCACCGGCCGCTCCTGGGGCAGCGCCGGTTTGCCCGTGGCGGTGCGGTGCATGGTGACCCGCTGCACGAAAACGGGGGCGGGCCGGCCGGTCGCCGCCTCGCGCGCCGCGACGTGGGCCTCCAGATCCGCCTGGAGGCGGGCAACGACATCCGGCCGCTGACTGGCAAGGTTGTGCTGTTCCCTGGGATCGGACGGCAGATGGTACAACTCGACCGGAGGCATGTGGTGGAAGTCCGGCTCCAGGGCCAGGATCAGCTTCCACTCGCGCGTGCGCCAGGCATGCTTGCGCATCCAGGAGCACTCCGTCAGATACAGCCCGGCGTCCGCGCCCGACTCCGCACCGCGCTCGCCGCGCATCAGCGGCCAGAGGCTGCGGCCGTCCAGGTTCAGCCCGCTCGGATCGAGACCCGCAGCCTCGAGCACCGTCGGGACGATGTCGTAATGGGTCACGGGCGCGTCGCAGACACCCGGGGGCACACGGCCGGGTGCCCAGAGGATCAGCGGGACATGGACGTTCGTCTCATACAGCCCGTGGTGGTCGAACCACATGGCATGCTCGTCCATCTCCTCGCCGTGGTCGGCAAAAAACACGACCAGGGTATCGCGGTCGAGGCCGCGGGCCCGCAGCATCGTCCACAGCCGCTGCAAGCAAACGTCCAGATAGGCCAACTCGGCATCATACTGCGCCATGGGAAAACGGACGTCCGTGATCCCCGGCATCCACTGCTCGAAGTACCCGCGAAAGGGCTCGAACGACCACATGGCCGCCAGCGAGCGGTTTGCGGGGTCCTTGGGGTCCCCGTCGTAGAACATCCCCCAGAACGGATCCGGGGGAAGGTATGGCGTGTGCACATCCCAATAGTGGAGAAAGCAGAAAAACGGCCGCTCCTGCGCCGCCAGGCGCGCGAACACCCGGTCCGCCGCCGCGTTGACCGCCTCGCCCTTGGCCAGGTGCCCGCGGGCGTCCGGCTCCCACTGGTATGGTTCATACACCTCGAAACCGCGCCGAAACCACCGCCCGAGATTGTCGGCGGCGGCGGTGCAGTACCCGGCATCGCGCAACCGCTCCGCCAGCAGCGGCACCGACGGATCGAGGTCGACCGGGCCGCCGTGGCTGACGATCTGATGGCGAAACACATCCACCCCACTGAAAACGGTGGTGTGTCCTGGATGGGTCGGGATGTGCGGTGCCGTGCAGGCGCGGAACACCGTGCCGGCCGCGGCGATGCGGTCCAGATGGGGGGATGTCGGCAACGCGTAACCATAACTGCCAAGGTGGTCGGCGCGCAGCGTATCGAGGCTGATCATCAGGATGTTCATCCAGTCTCCGCGCGGCCGCCCGCCGCCGCCCGCTTGGGCCGGGGGCCGGGCCGCGCCTCGCCTCCCTTGAGCGAAGGTAGCGGCCGTGACGATCCGGAGGCACGCGGGCCAAGCGCCGTCCGAGGGCGCGGGCGGACACCCGACGGCCGGCGCGCGTCAACCGCATCCATGGTGCGCAACCCGGCAGCCCCTTCCACGAAACGCCATGCGGACGCATGCGGCAAAACGGCCCGGCGCCCGCGGGGCGAAACCCACCGCTGGCGGTCGGCAAGGGTCGATGGTCCGGCGCGTCAGGACGAAGCGCCCGGCCCGCCGCCGCGCGCCGCAGAAAGCGAGACCCTCGCCCCCGTGGCCGCGGAGGCGTATGCCCCGAGCACCATCGCCACGGCCTGGCGACCGTCCCAGGCGGTGGCCGTCGGCTCGCCGCGGTCCAGGGCCTCCAGGAAGCCGTCGGCAACCGCCGCAATGCGCACCCCGTGGCCAGCCGGAAGTGCCAATCCCTGATCCTGCCACCCGAGCTCCGGCTGCGCGCGCCGATACAGTTTGAGCAGGACCGGCTGCGGCGGCAAGACCGGGCCGGTGCTCACCCCGTCGTCGTGGTTTTGGATCAAGACCCCCTGGTCCCCATAGACCTCGCAGGTGTTTTCGCCCATCAGCGTGGTGGAAGAGTTGGCGAGTTCCACCAGGGCCCCGTCGGCAAAGCGGTAGATGGCCAACCCCGTGTCCTCCAGGTCGGAGAGCCGGGCGCCCACCTCCGCCATCACCGAGGTCGGCTCGCCAAAGACCCAGCGCAGAAAGTCCGTGGCATGGACGGCGTCATCGAAAAACATCCCGCGGTTCATGGCCGGTTCGGTGTGCCACCGCGAGTCCCCCCTGCGGAAGCCCTCATTCAGGAGGGCCGCGATGCAATGGCGGCGGCGGGCCCAGCCGACCCGGCCGACGGCGCCCTCGTGGACCAGGGCGCGCAGCCGGCGGTTGGCCGGGTCGTACCGCATCTGGAAGGCGGTCTCAAAGTAGGTGCCGGCGCGCTCGACCGCCGCGACGATCGCGTCGCAGGCCTCCAGGGAGAGGGCCAGCGGCTTCTGGCAAAGAACGGCCCGGCCTGCGGCGACGGCCTGCAGGCAGAGCTCGGCGTGGAAGGCCGTCTCGGCGGCCACCACCACGGCGTCGCTGCCGCGCAGCACCTCGTCGGGCGAGGGGGCGACCTCCATACCGTGGGCGTCCGCAAAGCGGCGGGCCCGCGCGGGGTCGCGATCGTAAACACGCGTCAGCCGCACCGCCGCGGCGGCACGAAAGCGGCCGGCATAGGCGACCCCGTGACCATGCGCCACCCCAAGATACCCAACGCGCAGCATTACACCGTCACCTCACGCAACAGCCTCGAGAGGTAACCGCAACTCGCCGCCGCGATCGCCATCTGCCGCAGCGGATCCCAGCCGGCGGCCCCGATGATCTCCAGATCCACAAACCCGGTGTAGCCGGACGTCCGCAACGCCCGAATGACCGCGGGAAGGTTGACGATACCGCGGCCGGCCGTCTGCCGCTCGGGCGATCCGATGCTCTGGTCGGGGGAGTCGTAGTCGCGAAGGTGGACGTGGGCCAGGTGCGGCGCCAGCCGGGCCGCAGCCACCGCCGGATCCTCACCCACGCGCTGCAGGTGGGTGGGGTCGTAGTTCAAGCGCAGGGCCGGGCTGTCCACCGCCCCGACCAGGCGCAGCGCCGTATCCGTGCTCCAGACCGCGGCGCCCACGTGGGGCTTGCACGCCCAGACCACCCCGGCGGCCGCCGCCCGGGCCGCGACCTCTCGCGCCAACGGCACGAAGGCCTCGAAGGAATCCGCCGTCGCGCTACCGGCCGAGCCGGTGGTCACAACGGGCACGCCCATGCGCCGCGCCAGGTGAAATACCGCATAGACGCGGTCGCGGGCCGCCGCATCGAAGAGATTCGTCGCCGCCTCAATGGACACCGTTTGCAGGCCCTGGCCGCGCGCCCGCTCGGCCAGGGCGACGGCCTCCGCCTCCGCGCCCGGGTCGACGTGCGCCGCCATGCCGGGAATCGAAGCAAACTCCACGCCGGCAAAGCCGGCCCACGCGACCCACTGCAGGGCGTCCGCCGGCGCGTGGCCGGCAAAGACCACCGTGTTGCACCCCAACCGCACCCGCATCCCGCTCCATTCTGGCCGCGCGCGGCCCCCGCTCAGCCCAGCAACTCGGAGATCTCGACCCAGCGCCGCTCGCGAAACGAAAGGATGGCCGCCTCGACCACGGCCATGGCCCGCAGGGCCTCCTCGCCGGACCCGCTGACCGCCTCCCCGCGCCGCAGGTCGTCCAGCCAGGCATGCAGGCGGTTTTTGAACGTATCCTCGAAGCTGTGCGGTCCGGATCCCATCATGGTCCAGCGGTGCCGCAGGATCTCATCGCCGTCGTGCGGAAACAGCTGCAGTTCCTCGAAGACGTTGTCCAGGACGAAACGGCCACGCGTACCCAAAACCTCGCAACGCTCGATGCCGTGCCGCGGCGCCGCTTCGTACGATCCGAACAGGCACCCCAGACAGCCGTTTTCAAACTCCACGTTGACCACGCAGTTGGACCAGATGGTACGCTTGCTGCTGTGGCCCAGAAAGGCAGAAACCCGACGGACGTCGCCGCAGAAGTAGCGCATCACATCGACGCTGTGGCTGTGCAGGGCCCGCATGTGGAACCACGGCGACGATTCGTTGGGGTTGCCGATCCACAGTTCCATGTTGCACAGCAGCGGCTCGCCGATCCGACCCTCGCCGATCCAGGTCTTGGCCCTGGCGGCGAGCGGGACATACCGGTGGTTGAGATCCACCCCGATTTGGAGGCCGCGGGCGCGCGCCAGGGCGACCAGCGCCTTGGCCTTTTCCAGATCGTTGGACATAGGTTTTTCCACCAGAACGTGCTTGCCGGCCTCCAGGCACTGGACGGCCGGGGTGTAGTGGTCACCCCCGTTCTCCACGCCCGCGGTGGCGACGCTCACCGCATCCAGTTGCTCGGCGGCCAGCAGGGTCGCCACATCGTAGTATGCCTTCACGCCGAAACGGGCCGCAGCAGCGTCCGCCCGGTCCTTGAGGATGTCGCACACCGCCACCAGTTCGCAGAGCCCGTCCGCCGCGTACTGCCGGGCGTGCGTATTGCCGATGCCACCGCAGCCGATCACCGCGACCCGCAGCATGGTCTGGCCCCCTTTGCGCCCCCCGGCAGCCCCGGGGCGGGCGATCTATGCGGCCGTTGCCCTTCGCCCCGACCGACGCGCATCCTGCCGCCCCGCGGCGCCCCCCGACCAGATTCGCTCGCCATACCTTCCGAGCAGGCACGACGCTCGTGCCGCCGAAGGCGCAAGGGTGGCCGTCCCACCGCGGCAACCGGACGTGCGGTGGGAGCCATCCAGGCCCGAAGGAGGCTTGCAGCGTTGTCCAAGCTGCGGTTTGGCATCATCGGTACGGGCGGCATCGCGCGCGCCCACGCCAAGGCCCTTGGCACCCTCACCGAACAGGCCGAGTTGGTCGGGGCGTGCGACACGATCGCCGAAGCGGCCCAGCGCTTTGGCGAGGCCCATGGTATCCGCACCCACGGCGGGCCGGACGCCGTCGCCCGGCTGCTGGAACGGGACGACATTGACGCCGTCAGTCTGGCCACGCCAAGCGGGCTGCACGCGGAACTGGCCGAACAGGCCATGACCGCCGGCAAGCACGTCCTGACGGAAAAGCCCATGGCGATCACGCTGGAGCAGGCCGACGCGATGATCGCCGCCCGCCGGCGGACGGGCCGCATCCTGGGATGCGTCTTCCAGCAGCGGTTCACCCCGGCGGCCGTCATCGTGCGCGAGGCGATCGAGGCCGGCCGCTTCGGCCGCATCCTCCACGCCAATGCCTATCTCAAGTGGTTTCGCTCCCAGGAATACTACGACGCGGGCGGCTGGCGCGGCACCTGGGCCATGGACGGCGGCGGCTCGCTGATGAACCAGTCCGTCCACTACATCGACCTGCTGCAGTGGCTGGTCGGCGGGATCGCCTCCGTCCAGGCATACAGCGGCACGCTCAACCACCGCATCG
Source organism: Clostridia bacterium (assembly GCA_027335515.1). The sequence goes on along the minus strand of DAHWHT010000353.1, from coordinate 4,927 downwards.
AGACGGAAGACGACGCCGTCGCCGCGCTGCGGCTCACCTGCGGCGGGCTCGGAACCATCGAGGGCATGACCAACGCGATCGCCCTCGGTTACGACCGGGTTGAAGTGTATGGCAGCGACGGCATGGCGGCGATCGAGGCCGGCCAACTCACGCGCTACCACACCCGGGGCGAAGCGGATGCCCCCAGCGCGGCGACCCCCAAGCCGGACCCCAACCTGGCGGCGCGCAAGCTGACGGCCTTCCGCGCGGCGCACCCGGACTGGCGCACCGGGCACCCCGCGGTCTTCCACGCCTTCATCACAGCGGTGCAGGCCGGCAAGGAGCCACCCGTCGGCGGCGGCGAAGGCCGCAAGGCGGTCGCGGTCATCCGCGCCATCTACCAGGCGGTGCGGGAGGGCCGCGAGGTCGCGGTCGATCCCGGATCGACCACCGCCTGACCGCGGGTCAGCGGCGCCAGGCAACGCGTCCGCCGACCATGGTCCAGACGGGTTCCAGCTGCGGATCCAACGCGACCAGGTCGGCACGGGCCCCTGGAGCGATCCGCCCGCAGTCGCGCAACCCCACCGCCTCGGCGGGGGCCAGGCTGGCCATCCCGACCGCCTCGCGGGCCGGGATACCAGCCGCCGCCGCCACCCGCACGGCGCGGTCCAGGGTGAGGACGCTGCCGGCCAGCGTCCCATCTGCCAACCGCGCCTGACCGTCGCGCACCGTGACACGGGCGCCCCCGAAGGGATAGGTGCCGTCCGACGCCCCCGCTCCAGCCATGGCGTCGGACACCAGACAGACGGCCTCCCAGCCCTTGACCCGCCACAGCAGACGCAGCACCGCCGGATGCAGGTGGACCCCGTCGGCGATCGCCTCGACGCGCAGATCCTCCAGATCCAGCGCGGCGCCCACCAGCCCCGGGGCCCGATGGTGCAGCGGCGACATGGCGTTGAAGCAGTGCGTCACCCGCGACACCCCGGCCGCCGCCGCGCGCCGGGCTTCAGCGTACGTGGCGTCGCTGTGCGCCATGGAGACCGCCACGCCGCGCCGCGCCCAAAACCGCGCCAGTTCGAGGCCCCCCGGCAGTTCCGGCGCCAGGGTCACCGTGCGCACCGCACCGTCTCCGGCCGCATACAGTTCCGCGGCAGCCTCCATGTCCGGCGGGCGCATCGCGGCCGTCGGCTGCATACCGGCGCGCTTGGGATTGAGAAATGGGCCCTCGAGGTGGATCCCGGCCGGACGGGCACCCGCCGGCGGCGAAGCCACCGCGGCCGCGAAGGCGCGGGCCGTTTGCAGCGTCTGCGCCCAGGGCGCGGTGACCGTGGTCGGCAGGTAGGTGGTGCAGCCATGGCGCACCAGTCCGGCCGAAACCGCCGCCAGGGCCGGGGCACCCTCGGACAGGTCGTGCCCGAAGCCTCCGTGCAGGTGGATGTCCACGAAACCTGGACAGACAATGGCACCCACCCGCTGCGCAGGCCCCGGCGGCGATCCCTCCCCCAGCGCCGCAACCCGGTCCCCCTGGACGCCCACCCAGCCCGGACACAGGGCCCGCCGCGGGGTCCATACCTCCGCAGCCTCCAGGATCAGCACCGCTCCACCGCCCATCGTTCCAAGACCCGCGCCTCGGGCGGCCCGCCCAGGCCCTCCCCGTGGGCGAGCGCCAGCGCCCCGGCCAACGGCGAATGCGGCGGGGGGCGCAGGGACACGCCAAGGGAGCGGCGCAGGATGCGGTCCGCGGCACGGCCCACCGGCGTCGGTCCGGTGGACGTCGGCGCCAACACGCTGCCCATGCCGAAGATGTCGGGGCGCGCGCCGCGCAGACCGAGCGCGTGGGCCACGGCGCCCGCCAACCGCACCAGGTGGCGCGCCGCGGCGCGCACGATCACCTCGGCGTCGGGTTGGCCGTCGGCCGCCGCCTGGCTGACGACGGGGGCGAGGGCCGCGATGGCGGCTTCCACCGGTCGGCCGCCGACGCGGCCGTCGGCCCGCGCCAACAGGCAGAGGTCCGCAGGCTCCGCGAACCCCGCCGCCGCGGTCAGGGGGCGCGCCAGGGTGGTGGGAGGCTGGCGCCGGTCGACGCCCGCCAGGACGACCCGGATGGCTTCACAGGCGATCCAGTAGGCGCTGCCCTCATCGCCGATCGGCGCACCCCACCCCCCGGCGCGGTGTTCACCCCCCGTCGCGTTGCGCCCGTAGGCAACCGACCCGGTACCCGCCACCACCGCGATGCCGGGTCGCCCCCCCGTTGCCCCGGCCCAGGCGATCACGGCGTCGTTGACCAGTATCCGGCGGCCGCCGAGCCCCAGGGAGGCGACCATGCGCTGGAAGGGCGGCTCGTCGTCGGGCCGGTCCAGGCCCGCCAGGCCGAAGCAGGCGGCGCCGACGTCGGATGGTGCCACCCCCGCCGTCGCGCAGGCTGCGGACACCGCCAGGGCGATGGCGCGGCCGGCGCTTTGCGCACCGGCCGTGGCGGCATTCGCCGTGCCGGCCTCGCCCCGACCGAGCACCCGGCCATCCGGATCGGCGACGGCGGCGCGCGTGTGCGTGCCGCCGCCGTCCACCCCCAGGAGCAGCAAGGCCGCCCCTCCTCCCGTCGACCTCAGTCGATCGGCCAGCGCACCACGCGTCCCTCGCGCTCGGAGAGCGTGGCCGCCTGCATGATCTCCGTCAGTTGCCGGCCGAATTCCGGGCGGATCTCCGCTTGGCGCCCATCCAGGATGGCGTCGATCCATTGGTCCATCGGGGAGCGCCACGGCTTGGGCAACTTGTCCGGCAGCAACGTCCCACCCTGCTCGCCCGTGAAGGCCTCCCCCCCGACCATGATCGGCGCACCCGGGTAACCCAGCAGCGCCCAGCCCCTGGTGCCGTAAATGGCGATACCCGTCGGTCCGCCGTGCTGGACCCACGATGCCTCAACGGTTCCCAGGGCCCCGTTTTCGAACTCCACCACGACCACGGCGTTATCGTCCACCTCGTAGGTGCCGCGCAGGCTGGTCAGCCGCGCGATGGCCGAACGCGGTTGGCCGAGCAGGTAGCGCAGGCGATACACGGGATGGCAGCCGAGGTCCATCAACGCGCCGCCGCCGGCCAACTCGGGGTCGCGAAACCAATTGCCAGGCTTCCACCAGCCGTCCAGTGCCGCATTGTGGCCGATGCGGGTGCGGACGAACGTGATGTCTCCCAGGCGGCCGCTTTCAATGGCCTCCTTGGCCCAGCGAACGTCGGCGCCGCACAGCTGGGGCATGGAGACCATCAGCTGGACGCCCGCCGCGCGGGTCGCCGCCAGAATGCGGTCACAGTCGGCAACCGTCAGCGCCAGGACCTTTTCCGTAAACAGGTGCAGCCCGGCCGCCGCCGCCGCCAGCAGCACCTGTGGGTGCTGCGCCGACGGCGCGTTGCAGACGACCGCCTGCACCCCGTCAAAACGCAGCGCCCGTTCGAGGTCCGGCTCGAAAGGCACGCCGTGGCGCTGCGCCGCGGCGCGACCGCGATCCGCATCGTCGTCCCAAACCACGAGCAGGCGGGCGCGCGGATGCTCGGCGATCTGCCGGGCATAACCCGGTGCATGCACGTGCGCAAAACTGAGGGCCGCGACACCAAGTTCGGACATGGGGCGAACGCACCTCCTGGTGGGCCGCGCCGCTGGCCACGGTCCCAGTAAGCGCGGCTTCGCGGGCGTTCGCCTCAGGTCCTGCCGGCTCAAACCGGCGGAACCGGTGCCGGCTGCGGAGCCGCGGCCGGATGGTGCACCCCCAGCTGGTAGTAGGTGGCGGGTCCCGCGATACCGTCCGTCGCAATGCCGGCCGCGCCCTGGAAGGTCCGCACGGCCGCGGTCGTCAGGGTGCCGAAGTATCCGTCCACCGCCCCGGTGTAAAAGGGTTGCCCGGTGCCGGGGTTGGTGAGGTTGGCCAAGAGCAGTTGAAGAAAGGCGACGTCCAGGCCCGCGGTGCCCTGGGTCAGGTTGCGGCCACCGGTGTAGGTGTAGATCCACACCGCGTCGGTGCCGGCGGGCGTGAGGTCGGTCCCCACCGTCAACCCGGTGTCACCGTTTTGCAGCGCATCGCCAAGGAACTGCGCCACCGCCTGACCGGTGGCCGGACCGTAGACGCCGTCGGCCGGTGCCCCGAGCGTCGCGGCATAACGGAAGAGGTTGAGTCGGTTCTGCAGCACCGTCACGTCGCCGCCGCTATCACCCGCACTCAGGCTCCGGCTGCCGAAAGCCGGCCCGCCATACGTCACCAACCCATCGCTCATCTGACCCAGCGCCCGATAGGTCTGCGAACCGGCCACGCCGTCGACGGCAAGACCGAAGTAGGATTGCACGTCGCGCACCGCCTGGCGCGTCTCCGGACCAAAGATGCCGTCGACGGTGATGCGCGCGCCCACCGGACCCAGGGGTGGGTGGGTGATGGCCACCAACTGATTGAAGAGGGTCTGCAGGACCTTGACGTCGGTGCCGACCAGGGCCGGCCGTTGCAGGGCAAGCAACCTCGACCCCAAGGGATAGTAGCTCAATCCGTCTTCGAAGCGCGCCATACGCCATCCCCCCCCGGACGCGGTCCCGCCACCGGGCCGACCCCGTCGCGTCCCCATCCTATGGAGGCCCGGGCGGTCGGGTTCCCGTCCGCCCCCAAGAACCGTGCGGGCGCGGCAGGAAGCGGCGGGCCCGGGCCGCGAAGCCATGGGGCGTCGGCCCACGCCGACCGCTGGCGGAGGAGCGTCCGATCCGGTGATGAAGAATCCAGGATGACCTATGACGTCGTAGTGATCGGCGCGGGACCGTCGGGAGCCACCCTGACCCGGTTGCTGGCAACCTGAATCCGTGACCCATATCTACCCATGGGTGACAGATCCAGTGCTGACGTATTGTGGCGCTCCCTGGAGGCCTCTATTGATGACAACCTGTAAGTGAGTGATCGGGATGTGGTCGCCGTAGTGAGAA
>DAHWHT010000203.1 GCA_027335515.1 Clostridia bacterium | reverse complement strand
CGCGCTGGCGGCGATCGTGGGGGGATGGAGCCCCGCCCTCTTGGCCGCGACCGTTGTCGCGGCGACCTTCACTCCCTTGGCGGAGATCGTGCAGTCCCGCAGTCGCTTCTTCCTGCAGCGGAGGCAGACCGCCGCGGAACGCATGCGACGATATCTGGCGCAGGTGCTCACCTCGCGGGAGGCGGCCAAAGAGGTGCGCACCTTCGACCTCGCCGCGTGGGTGCTCGGGCGATGGGAGGGCCTGTACTGGCGGGTGGCCGATGCCGTGCACCGGCAGGAGCGCGCGCAGTCTCTGGCGCGGGCGGGGCTGCAGAGCCTGTCGTTCATCGGCGTGGGGGCGGGGCTGGGGTATGCGGCCTGGGCGACGGCCACCGGCGGTTTGCAGCCGGGGCAGTTCGCGGCCATGCTGATGGCGCTGCAGGGGTTGCAGGGCGCGGTGGGCGGGTTCGTGGGGACCTTTCGGTTCACGGGGGATCGGGTGCTGAAGATCGCCGACCTGTTCGTCTACCTGGACCTCGGTCCCGAGGAGCCGGAGGGCGGGGCCGCACCGCCGCCGCTGGGCGCCGATGGGTCCGCGGGGGACATCGCGCTGGAGGGGGTCAGCTTCCGCTACCCGCAGCGGCTCGAACCGGTGTTGCAGGAGATCCATGCCGTGATCCGCGCCGGGGAGCGCGTGGCACTGGTGGGCGAGAACGGATCGGGCAAGACGCCGCTGGTCAAGGTGCTGACGGGCCTGTTCCGGCCGACGGAGGGGCGGGTGACGTACGGGGGCGCGGACGTCTGGGGGATGGACCTGCGGGCGGTGCGCGACCGGCAGGCGGCGGTGTTCCAGGATCACGTCCACTATGCCTTCACCCTCGGCGAGAACATCGGCTACGGTCGGGCCGAGCGGGCCGAAGACCGCGCGGCGCTCGTGGCCGCGGCGGCGCGCGGTGGGGCGGAGGAAGTGGCCGCCGCGCTACCGCAGGGGTATGGGACGCTGCTGACACGGGAGTTCAGCGGGGGCACGGAGCTCTCGGGTGGGCAGTGGCAGCGGGTGGCGGTTTCACGCGGCTTCATGCGCGAGGCTCCGCTGATCGTGCTGGACGAGCCGACGGCGGCGCTGGACCCGCAGGCGGAGGCGGACGTGTTCCGGCGGTTCGCAGCCATGGCCGATGGGCGGACGGCGGTGCTGGTGAGCCACCGGCTGGGCTCGGCGAGGCTCTGCGACCGGGTGCTGGTGCTCCGCGAGGGCCGGCTGGTGGAGCAGGGCACGCACGACGAGTTGGTGGCGGTGGGCGGGGAGTATGCGCGACTGTGGGCGCTGCAGGCCCAGTGGTATGCGTAGGGAGAGTCACGCGACGCGGCGGGGCAGGGGCCCTCAGAGGCCACAGCCCCAGCCTCCCGTTGCCCCTGCAGGTGCCGGGGCACGGGGGCGATGGTGCGGACGTGGAGCCTGGGGAACAGGCCGATGGCGCACCTGGAGCCGTAACCCGGGCCCGGCACCCCGGCAGGGCCTGGCGCCCGCCTGCCAGCCAGGCCCTGCCGGCGGCGGCCCAGGGGCTCGCCGCGAGCCTGCCGATAAGATGTACGTCAAGTTGACCCCCACCATGCGGGCGAAGGCCAGGGGTTGGTCGTTCCGCCGCATGGCGAACTGGACACCGGCACGTGCCGCGCCTACGTGGAGTCCACCACCTCCAACATCGGGTATACCCCCAAGGCCTTCTACTATTGCGCCCGCGTTCGGACGCCGGTGATCACCGCGTCGGCCACGGGAGCGGGGGCCGCCACGTGGACGGGGGACGACATGGAATTCTGGTTGGCCCCCACGGACAATCGAGGCCAAGTCCGCGCCAAGGACACCTACCAGTTGCTCTTCAACCCCGCCGGCGGCAGGAACAACACGCAAGGTACCGGAGACGCTGCCAATCCCTTCAACTTCAAGTGGGCTTCCCATACTCAGTTCAAGCTGTCGGTGGACGGTAAGCTGGGCGCGCTCAGGGTGTTTTTCCCTGTTCTGATCGCGGTAACTGAGTAACTGACCCCTTGTCGCAGACGGAAATGCGTAGCGTGGTTCGCCGGGTGGCATTGCCCGGCGTCACGACCACGAAGGGGGGCGACGGCTGGCTTGCGTAGCCCTGGCCGACGAGAGGCGGGTGCCATAGCCTGGTCTGGCGGCAGGACACCTGCCGGCTGTCCGGACGCCCGGCGCCCGCAGAGGCTCGTTGGCCAGGGCCAGACGTTGCCCCCCGTCACGCGCTCCTGACGGTGGCAATGCCATCTCGCTGAACGCGGACAAACAATCGCGTCAGCGACAATCAACTCGCAACTCCCGAGAACGCCGAATCCGCCGCCACCTCGGATATCTGTCCGTGGCGCCATCCGGCGCGGGCGGCTCCGTGCTGTTCCGCATGCCTCCGCATCGCGCAGAGCGGCCCCCTTGTGACGTTTCTCGCTGCCTGCGCCGCCCTCAAGCGCGCCCCCAGAGGCTCGCCGGCAAAGGTGACATGGGGACACGTACCCCGAGCAATCCAGTGACA
>DAHWHT010000314.1 GCA_027335515.1 Clostridia bacterium | reverse complement strand
TGCGGAAACAGCCCCGTCAGGATCGAGCCGCGCGACGGGGTGCACACCGGCTGGGTGCACATCGCCGCATCGAAGACGATGGCGCGCTCCGCCAGCGCATCCAGGGACGGGGTCCAGCACGGGGATGCGCCATAGATCCCGAGCGTGTCCGCGCGTTGCTCGTCGGTCAGCAGCACCAGCAGATTGCGCACCGGACGCAGCGGCCCTTCGAACCCGGCGGTCGCGGCCAAGGACACCACCCCCCGCATCCGCCTTCGTCCGCGTCGTGCGGTGTCCTTGGGCGGGACGGCAGGGATACGGGCCCCGCCGCGGCGAAACCGCGCGGTGGTTGCCGCACCAGGCGAAGGGGGCCATCCCGTGTCGTTCGAGCGACGCCGTCCACTGCTGTGCGCCCGCCTCGTGCTGCTGCGCCAGGGTCCCAACGGCACGGAGGTGTTGCTGGTACGCCACAGCCACCCCGGACGCAGCCCGTTTTGGTGCTTTCCGGGCGGCGGGGTCGAATCCGGCGAGACCTGCGCCGAAGCCGCACGCCGCGAAGCCCTCGAGGAAACCGGTCTGGTCGTCGCGCTGGCGGGTGTGGTCGGCGTCCAGGATCGCACCGAGTCCGGAACACTCGATGTCTTCTTCCTGGCCCAACCCGTCGCCGGCGACCTCCGGCTCGGCGTGGACCCGGAACGCCCGCAAGCGCCGGTGCTGACGGACGCCCGCTGGCACACCCTGACCGAACTGCGCTCCGCGGACGTGCGCCCCGCCGGTCTCGCCGCCGCGCTGGCGGATGGCACCCTGGACGGCTGCCGCCCCCTGCCCCTCTTGGAATAGCCGACGACGACGCAGACGCCCACGCCCGCCCGCTTCCCGTCTGCCGCCGGGGCGTGCGCCCGGCCGACCCCGCGGCGGGCACGGACGGTCAGGCCCCCCCGTCGGGGCCGCCCGCAGCCCGCGGCGCCGGAACCCAGGGCCAAAAGGCCCGACGGCCAAGGAGCGCCGTCAGGCCGGGGATGATAAAGGTACGCACGATCAGGGTGTCCAGCAGGATCGCGGCGGTCATACCGACGGCCAGCGTCTGCAGGATCTCCAGCGGACTGGTCAGCAGCACGACAAAGACCACGACCATCACCAGCCCGGCACCGGTGATCATACCGCCGGTCGCCGCGATGCCCCGGCGTGCCGCCTCCCGGGTATCCGCCCCGGCAGACAGCGCCTCCTGAATGCGGTGCAGCAGGATCACCTCGTAGTCCATCGAGAGGCCAAAGAGCAGCACAAAAACCAGCGGCGTCACGGTGAGGTTTGGCGGCTGCGGCTGCAGACCCAGGCTGCCGTGCTGAATCGTCCACACCAGGACACCCGCGGTGGCGGCGGCGACGAGGCCGTTGAGGGCGACGCCGGCCAGGGCCTGCGTCAAGGAGCCGGTCGCGACCAGCAGCACCACCAGCGCCACCAGCGCCGCGGCGCCGACGATCCAGGGCAGCCGCTGGTCCGTGTGGCGGTTGAAGTCGCGCAACAGCGCCACCGGCCCGCCCACGGCGCCGCGGGCGGATGCGGGGAGGTTCTGGCGCAGCGTGGTCTGGATCCGCGCCAACAAGACGCGGGTCGCCGCGTGATCGGGTCCGCTCGCCGCGACCACCCAAAGGGCCACGAGGTGGGGATCGGCCTTGGGGTTGATGAACTCGGGCAGGGGGTTCCGTCCGGACCCCTGGGACATGCCGTGAACGGCCAGGGCGAGCTGCGTCGGCGACGCACCGCCGGACGCGGGTGAGGCGACGCCCGCCACATCCGGCAGGGCGGAGAGATCCCGGGTAATCCGTTGGACCACCTGCCAGGTGGCGGCATCGGCCACGGTGCCGCCGAACTCCAGCGCAATGGGCAGGGGCGCCACGCTGCCCGGACCCTGGAGCCGTTGCCGCAACAGGCTGGCCTGGCGCAGGCTGGAGTTGGCGGGCAGCATCACGGCCAGATCTGCCGGCAGGGTCATCTGCAGGCTCGGCGCCCACAGGGCGGGAACGATCAGGATCCCGAGCCCGACGGCCACCGAAAACCACGGCCTCCAGGTGCTCCAACGGGCCAGGCGGTCCCACAGAGGCCAGCGCTCCATCGCCAGCGGGATGCGTCCCCAGCGAACCCGCGCCCCCATCAGGCGCAAGAGCGCGGGAAGCAGCGTGAGCGTGGCCAAAAGGACGCAGACGACGGCGACCGCCCCGCCGAGCGCCAGGCCGTCCCAATACGAGGTGCCTCCGATGAGCAGCGTCGCCACGGCCACCGACACGGCCAGACCGGAAAAGAGGACGGAACGACCCGCCGTGCGCATTGCCTCGCGGGCGGCCTCGGAGGCGGACGCGCCTCGGTCGAGCGCCTCACGAAAGCGGGTCGTCACAAAAAGGGCGTAGTCCACGCCGACGCCCAGGGCGAGAAGGCTCACAATGTCCGTCAGATACACCGAAAGCGTGATATGGCGCTCCAGCACCGAAAGGACGGCCAGGGCGAGTTCCGCCCCCAGACTGGCGACCAACAGGGGAAGCACGGACTGCGCAAGGGCGCCGAAGACGATGGGAAGCAGCACGATGAGCACCGGCAGGGCGATCTTCGAACTGCTGTGCAGCGTGCGTTTGGAATCGGAACTGATCTCGTTGCCGATGGAGACATCCCCGACGGTGCGCACCGTGCCGCCGCTCCCCCGCACCTGCGCGTCCAAAGGCGCAACCGCGCGCGCGGGGGTCCCCGCCTGCGGCAGCAAGAGCATGCCGCCCGCCGTGGGATGCAGCCAGGAGGCCGGCACATGGTGGGCGGCGGCGGCCGCGCGGAGTTGGGCATCGGACAGGCCGCCCAGCAGCGTCGGGCCGGCGCCGGCCGGGGGATGCAGGACCGAAAGCCTCTGATCGGCCCATACCGATGAACTCCCGGATACCTGAAGGTTCTCGGCCTGCAGGTGGCGCGTAACGGTGATCGCAAACGGGAAGGCCACGACCGCGACCACCATCCACAGCGCCACCATCGTCAGGGGATGTGCCAGCAGCCGCGAAGCGAGCCGCCCGACCCGATTCACCGTCTTCACGCTCCCGTGTCGCGACGTGGGTGGTGGTTGCGAGGCGCCGTCGGTCCAAGCACGCCCCGCCCGGGAGGACTGGACGCCGCCACGGCAGAATACCTAAGCCGGCCCGATATCAACACGGTGTCGATCATACGGCGCGAACCGCCTCGGGTCAACGGGGCCCCCGCGTGGGTCGAGACGACCGGCCGCGCGCGAGACCGGGGGGGATGCGACGGATGGCGCTGTCGCGGGAGCCGACGGACCGCAGCCGCAAGACGCGCCGCCTCCTGGGCGAGGCCCTGGTGCAACTCGCCCTGGATAAGGGCATGGACCAGGTGACCGTCCGCGACATCACGCAGCGCGCCGGCCTGGATCGCAGCACGTTCTATCTGCATTTTCGCGACAAGCGCGCCCTCCTGGAGGCCACCCGCCGCCAGTTGATCGACGACTTGGTGGCACAGGGCGCCCCGCACCGCACCATCGGCGGCCGGCTGCTGGCGGCCTTCCGGCACATGGCCCAACACGCGGCGGCCTACCGGGCGCTGCTGGCCTCCGCGGACCCCGAGTTGGAACGCAGCCTGCACGACTACCTGGCCGGACATGTGGCGCGCGCGCTGGCGACCCACGTCGAACGCCTCTGCGGCGATGCGGACACCCCCGCGCCGCCCGCGGACCTCCAGGTCGACCTCTTTGCCCAGTATGTGGCCGGCGGGCTGCGCGCCATCGCCAAGTGGTGGCTCGAAGGCGGCATGCCCTGCCCACCCGAGGAGGTCGCGGACATGGTGCTGCGGCTGCTGCCGGTCGGGGCCGCCCGGGGCAGGCCGGCGGAAGCCTAGCCCCGGCCGCCCTGGATTCCCTTCCCTGGGCTGCAGGGATCGACCGGGCGCGCGTCGATTCCCTGGCGGGATACGCAAACGGGGGGCGATTGCGTGACGGCGGACTCGCGCCTGGCGCAGGAGGGCGGCAAGCCCGTCCATCCAGGGCCGTGGCCCCGGTGGCCACAGGTATCGTCGGCCGATGAAGACGCAGTGCTGGCGGTGCTGCGCGCCGGGACGTGGTGCTCCGCGGCCCGCGGCGCGGCGGAGGTGCGCGCCTTCGAACGCGAATTCGCCGAGCGGCACCGCCCACCCCAGGGTCCGGACCTGGGTTGCGTCGCCGTCTCCAGCGGCACGGCGGCCCTGATCCTGGCCCTGCAAGCCGCCGGAATTGGTCCGGGCGACGAGGTGATCGTCCCGCCATACACCTTCATCGCCACCGCCAGCGCCTGCCTGCAGGTCGGCGCCGTGCCGATCTTTGCCGACCTGGACCCCGCGACGCTGTGCCTGGACCCGCACGCCACGGCGGAGGTCTGGTCGGATCGCACCCGAGCCGTGATCCCCGTGCACTTCGCCGGCTGCCCTGCGGATCCGCCGGCATTCGCGTCCCTGTGCCAGAGCCGAGGGGCCGTCCTGATCGAGGACGCCTGCCAGGCTCCTGGGGCGGCCTGGCTGGGGCAGCCGGTGGGCTCCTTCGGGCTGTTCGGTTGCTTTTCGTTCCAGGAGAGCAAGAACCTCAGTGCGGGTGAGGGCGGGGCGGTGACCGGCCGCGGCGAGCCGCTGGAGCGGGTCTGGTCGCTGCACAATGCGGGCCGCACCCGTGCCGGCGCCTGGTACGGACACGCGCGCATCGGCCAGAACCTGCGGCTGACCGCACTGCAGACGGCCCTGCTGCGCTCGCAGCTGCAGCGCTTCCCCGCCCAGGCGGCGCGGCGGGCCGAGGCGGCGTCCCACCTAACCGCCGAGTTGGCCCGCATCCCCGGGATCACACCGCTTCGCCCGCCGGCGGCGGTCACGGCCCACGCCTGGCACCTGTTCGCCTTCGACCACGACCCGGAAGCCTTCGGCGGGCGGGATCGGGCCGCCTTTCTGGCCGCGCTGCGGGCCGAGGGCGTACCCGCCAGCGCCGGCTACACGCTGCTTGCGGAGAACTCCGCCGTGACCGACCAGGCGGCGGCCAACGCCACTCGGGCCGGTATGCCCGTCCGCGCCACCGACCCGACGGACCTGCCCGTGGCGCGCCAGGCGGCCAAACGCTGCTGTTGGCTGCATCAGGCGGTGCTTTTGGCGGATCCCGCCGACATCTCGGCCATCCCCGAGGCCATCCGGAAACTGCAGCGGGCGTGGAACTGACCGTGGGTGGCACAGGGGCCGCGCCCGGGCTGGAACACCGCCTCCACGCCGGGTTCGCGTCGCGCCAGCTGCACCCGGACCCCGGGGCCGGGCCCTTGGAGCTCAGCGGCTACGCCGCACGCACCCAGCCGGCGACCGGCGTGCGCGACCCGCTGCAGGTGGACGCCCTGGCGATGGCCACCGAAGCCGCGCCGCCGCTGCTGCTCGTCGCGCTGGACCTGTGCGCCGCCGACGCCGCGCTGGTCTCCGCCCTGACGGCTGCCTGCCCGCTCGACGCCGGCCGCGTCCAGATCGTATGCAGCCACACCCACAGCGCACCCGCGGGCTACCACCTGCTGGGGTGCGGCCGTCCCCACCCCGCCTACCTGCGCCACCTTGTGGACACGGCGGCCGCGACCGCACGGGCGGCCCTCGACGCGTTGGCGCCCTGCCGCCTTGGCTGGGGACAGGCGGTCGTCGACCCACTTTGGGCCAATCGGCGGGATCCGGCCGGGGTGGTCGACCCGCGGCTGCGGGCGTTGAAAATCGAACGCACCGACGACCTGCGCACCCCGGTCTGCTTGGTCTGGTCGGCCCCCTGCCATCCGGTGGTGCTGGAAGCAACGGAGCGGCGGATATCGGCCGACTGGGTCGGCGTGGTGCGCGCGCGACTGCCGTATCCGTCGCTGTTTGTCCCGGGTTGTTGCGGCGACCAGAATCCCAGGCGCCGCGGCGAAGCCGCCCTGGCGGACTGGACATGGGTGGCCGATCGGCTGCACGCCCTGTGGGGTGCGACGGCCACGGCGGAGACGGGCGCCCTGGCCGCGGCGGCGGCGGAACTGGACCTGCCCCGCCGGCCGGGGGACGATCCAACGCAGGCGGGCGGCCCGCGGCCGCCGGGCTGGGAGGCGGTGGCGCTTCCCGGCCGGCCCGTTCCGCCGACCGCCATACAGGCGTGCGCCTGGCGCATGGGCAACGGCCGGCTGCTCTTGTGGCCGGGAGAGCCCCACGCCGCCCTGGCGCAGGGCCTGCCCGCCGATTGCCTGGCGACCGGACACGCGGGGGCGAGCTGCGGCTACATACCGGAGCGGGCGGCCTACGCGGCGGGCGGGTATGAGGTTGCAAGCGCCCACCGCTACTACGGCTTTGCTTCCGCCCTGGCGCCGGAGGCCGGGGAAATGCTGCGTCGCGTCGGCGGGAGCCTGCTCGATGCCGTCGGGGGCGCGCCGCGGGTGGCGCCCTGATGCCGTGGCCGCCCCGGACCCACCGCACCACCACCCCCCCGCCCGGACCCTGGCCGACGGACTCACTCCGGCCGCCGGGCGACACACAGGAAGCGTTCGCTGTCGCTCTGCAGCGGATCGAGGTTGACGTCCCCCAGGGCCCGCACCTCCAGGCCCGCCGCCTCGCACAAGTGCCGCACCCGCGCCACGGGGTAGCCACGCTCGCGATGGACCTCGCGAATCCGCCGATACAGCGCCCCGGGCTGACGCACGAAGGCGGTAAGCACCAGGGTGTTGACCTCCGCCTCATGGTCGTAGCTGCTCTGCCACGTGAAAAAGAGGTCGTCATCCGCCTCCTCGATGCGTTCCGACGTACCCCACTCCTCGGCGAGTTTGGCGCGGGTGTTCATATCAAAGATAAACAGCCCCCCTGGATTGAGGGCCGTATGCACACAGCCAAAGGCGCGGGCCAGGTCCTCCTCGGTCAGCAGGTAGTTGAGCGCGTCATACATGCAGGTCACGGCATCCACCGGCCGCGGCAGCACGAAATCGCGCGCGTCGGCCTGCAGCCACTGCACCTGGACCCCGGCCTCCCGACCCTTGGCCCGCGCCTGGGCCAGCATGCGCGCCGACACATCGATGCCAAGCACCTCATAGCCCTGCCGCGCCAGGATCACCGCCGCATCCCCGGTGCCGCAGGCCAGATCGCAGACGCGGCCCGGCCGGGCACCAAACCGCCGCAGCAGATCCAGCACCCGCGGGGCCATCTCGCGGCTGAAACGCGTGAATCCCGCCCGCTCGTAGATCTCCGCCAGTTCCTCATACATGCCGCCCACGCTCCGCCCCCCTGTCAGCGCCGCTGTGCCGCGCAGCCGATGCCGGCCAGCACGTCCTGGGCCGCCGCCTGCTCCGCCGGGGTGGCAAACCCCAGCCGCAGCGTGCCCCCCTCGCCCTCGCGCAGCCGCAGGATCTCGATGTCCTGCACGTTGATACCCCGCTCGCCCAGTGCGCCGCACAACCGACCGATCATCCCGGGCCGGTCGGGGACAAACAGCACCAGGTCGTGGTAGGCCGGCAGCAGCCCCTTGTGCCGCGTCGGCACCCGGGCGCGAACCGCCGCCGCCGACGCGAAATGGCCGGTGATCGCCGCACGATCCCCGTCGGCGACGGCGTGCCGCAGCCGCGCCAGCCCGGCGGCATACCGATCGAGCTCGTCCAGGATCGGGCCGGTGTTGGTGGCAAGCACGTCGAGCCACATCTCCGACGGGCTCTGGGCAATGCGCGTCGTATCCCGAAACCCACCCCCGGCCAGGGCCAGGAGGCCGGGATCCCGCTCCTCGCCACCCCCCACCGCCTCGGCCAGGGCGACCGCCGCGAGTTGCGGCAGGTGGCTGACCGCCGCGACCCGCCGGTCGTGCACCCGGGCGTCCAGGAGCACCGGGTGGGCCCCGGCGGCCTCCACCAGCGCCGCCAGGGAATCCACCGCGGGCGGCGGCGTCCCTGCGGGCGGGCACAGCGCCCAAACGGCCTGCTCAAAGAGGTATGGGTCGGCGGCCTCCACCCCGCCGCGCTCCGCGCCCGCCATCGGATGGCCCCCGACAAAGAGCGGGCCGGGCCCGCGGGCCTCCAGGGCGGCCAGCATGGCCGCCTCCAGGGCGGCCTTGGTGCTGCAGACATCGGTGATCAGGCAGCCGGCCGCCGCCAGCGCCGCGACCCGCGGCCCGAGTTCAAGGCAGGCCGTGACGGGCGCGCAGAGAACCACAAGGTCGGCGCCACGCACGGCGGACTCCAGGTCCGGCGCCACCGCGTCCAGGGCGCCCAGCGCCAACCCGCGCTCGGCACTCGCACGGCTGCGGCTGAAGCCGACCACCGCATCGGCCGCCCCCCGCTGCCGCCAGCGCAGCCCAAGCGAGCCCCCAAGCAGACCCACGCCGAGAATCGCAACCCGCCGGACGCGTCGCGGCACGCCCAAGCCCCCCCTGCGCCCCTTCCGGGCCCTGCGGGCCTCTGGGTCCTTTCCCACCGCTCAGACCGACGCGTGCGCCGACTCCGGCTGCGCCACATCCCGGTCGACGGCGCCCGCGACCCGACGCACCCCGGCCATCAGATCGGCGAAGGCGGGAAAGTCGAGGGTCTGCGCGGCGTCCGACCGCGCCTGCGCCGGATGCGGGTGGACCTCGATCAACAGGCCGTCCGCACCGGCGGCGACGGCCGCGCACGCCATCGCGGCCACGAGATCCGCGCGCCCGGTTCCATGGCTGGGATCCACCAGGACGGGCAGATGGCTGAGGGCCTTCACCACCGGCACCGCGGCGAGGTCGAGGGTGAAACGGGTATGGGCGTTGTCGAAACCGCGGATACCGCGCTCGCAGAGCACCACCTGGGGGTTCCCGCCGGAAAGCACATACTCCGCCGCCATCAACCACTCCTGGATGGTGGCGGCAAGTCCGCGTTTCAGGAGCACCGGCAGCCGGGCCCGACCGACCTCGCGCAGCAGTTCGTAGTTCTGCATATTGCGCGCCCCGATCTGCAGGCAGTCGGCATACCGCGCCACCCCCTCGACCTGATGGGGCGTCATCACCTCGGTCACCACCGGCAGGCCGGTCGCGGCGCGCGCCTGGGCCAAGAGACGCAGCCCCTCTTCGCCCAAACCGCTGAACTCGTACGGCGAAGTGCGCGGCTTGAACGCACCCCCGCGCAGGAGTCGGGCCCCCGCGGCGGCCACGGCCCGCGCCGTGGTGAGCATTTGGGCCTCGCCCTCGACCGAACACGGCCCCGCGCAGACGACCACCTCGCCGCCTCCGACCGCCACCCCACCGATCTCCACCACGCTGGTCGCCTGGCCCGACCCGCGACTGGCCAGCCGAAACGCCGGTCGCACCTTCGCCGTGGACCCACCGCCGGCATCCATCCTCCTGACCCCCCTGTGCCGCCGCCGCCCACCACCCGGGAGGGGAGCCGACCAAAGGCAAAGCCCCCACCCCCAGTAGGGGCGGAGGCTATCCGCGGTACCACCCTAATCGGCCGGGACACCGGACCCCGACCTTGACTCAGCGGACCCGGAAGCGTTTCCGGGTCTCCCCCCGATACCGGCGGGGTGCCGCCCAACCATACCGCCCCCGACTCGCGCCGGCGGCTTCCGGTCGGCACCTCGGGGTGTATGCGCGCCGGTCCGCCGCCGGGTTTCCACCCTCCCCGGCTCTCTGCGGGCCGACCCTGGCGCGGCCTCCCCATCATCGGTGTTGTTAAGGGAGTATAGGCGGGGCACGAACCGGGGTCAACCGGACCGGCACCCGTCGAGGAAGGCACCGATCCGGACGACCGCCTCATCCACAACCTGGATCGGCAGCCCCGCGCACTGGCGCAGGTAGCCATCCCCGCCCGCACCGAGGCACGTGCCGGACAGGACGGCCACCCCCGGCCTGCTGCAGCAGGCGGTCCGCCAGTTCCCCGGGCAGATCCCCGTACCGCGCACATCCACCCAGGCATAGAGCGCACCCGGCGGCACCGAGCAGGCCAGCCCGGGCAACGCATTCAGACCTGCGGCCAGGCACCGCACACGCACAGCGAGGTCCGCCCGCCGTGCCCCGACGTACGCCTGCCCCCCGCTGAGCACAGCCCACGTCGGCGGCCCGCAGGCAAGAGCCGTGCTCCGGCCGCAGGGGCAGGGCAACCGGTATCCCGCCAGCCAAACGAACCGCCGTCGCATAGATCGGAAATCCCGGGTCGGGCACCAGCGCCTCGTCCCCCGCCTCCAGAAAGCACGGTGTAAGACAGCACGGGCCTGCCCCCGGCCGTGACCACCACCTGGTGGGGGTCCACGGGGGCCCCGACCAGCCGCTCAACGTCTGCGGCGATCGCCCGACGCAGCTCCGGCAGCCCTGCGGCCTGAACATACCCCGCGCCCCTGCCCCAGGGCCCGGATGGCCGCCGCCAGCACGGCCGGCCGCGCCCGGGCATCCGGTTCGCCGATCTCCAAGTGCAACACCTCGCGTCCCTGCGCCTCCAGGGCCGCGCCCGCGTCCGCACATCGGAGGCAAACTCCGTACCGAATCTCCCGGGCGCGCCGCCACCTTTGGATGGCACCCCCCCTCCCGCATCGCGTCCCGCCGTTCCCCCGGCCCCCTTGACCGCCCGCCCTTTGTTCACGGGGCCGCGGCGACTCAGCCGGCCGCCACCGCCGCCAGCGCGGCCGCCGCCCGGGTGCATGCGTCCCGAGACACATCGTGGTGCGTCACCAGCCGCAGGGTCCCCGGCCCGACGGCGTTGGCCAGCACACCACGGCTGCGCAGGTCTGCGAGCACTTCAACCGCCGGCCGGTCCAACCCCACTCGCACCATGTTCGTCTCCACCTCGGCCGGGTCGACGCGCACCCCCCGCACATCGGCCAGGGCAAAGGCCAGATAGCGGGCATTGGCATGATCCTCGCTCAAACGTGAACGCATCCGCCGCACCGCCACCAACCCCGCGGCCGCCAGAACCCCGGCCTGGCGCATCCCCCCGCCCAGCGCCTTGCGCCAGCGCCGGGCGCGCGCCACCGTGTCCACCGGGCCGCACAGCAGCGAGCCGACCGGGGCGCACAATCCCTTGCTCAGACAGCAGAGCACCGTATCCGCGGGCGCGCACAACGCCGCCTCCCCCACACCCAGGGCCGCGGCGGCGTTCCAGATCCGGGCGCCATCGAGGTGAACGGCCAGACCGGCGCGGCGGGCGGCCGCAGCCACGCCGGCGGTGGCAGCCGCATCCCAGACGGCGCCGCCGCCGCGATTGTGCGTGTTTTCCAGGCACAGCAGGCGCGTGGCCGGGAAATGCGCCCCGGGCGGCCGCAGCGCCGCCGTGACGTCCTGCGGGGTGAAGCGTCCGCGCGCACCGGGCAACAGGCGGCACATCACACCGGCGAGCGCCGCCGGGGCCCCGGCCTCGTAAAAATAGATATGGGCGTCCGCGTGCACCAGGATCTCGTCCCCACGGCCGGTCTGCGCCAACAGCGCCAGCTGGTTGCCCATGGTGCCGCTGGGTACGAACACGGCCGACTCCTTGCCGAGCAGGCCGGCCACTTCCGACTCCAGGCGCGCCACCGTCGGGTCCTCCCCGTAGACGTCGTCGCCGACCTCGGCCTCGGCCATGGCCCGACGCATCTCCGGCGTGGGCCGGGTCACCGTGTCCGAGCGCAGATCGATCCAACCCCCACCCACCGCGTCCGATGCCACGGGCGCCACCCCTTTTCCGTTCCGATTCGGCCGCCTGAGCCGGCGGCCCTGCCCGCGCGGCACTGCGGCGACCCTGCCAGACCCGGGCTGCTTGCGCCTGCGCGGCGCAGACGCGATGCTAACAGACAGCCGGGTGGAGCCCGAAACCCCGCCAGGGAGGGATGGCTGCTGCCCGTTGGTCTGATGCTGCTTGTGGTTGCGATCGTCTTTGCCGCGGCGTTGCTGCGCACCACCTTCGGCTTTGGCGACGCGGTGATCGGGATGCCCCTGCTGGCCCTGCTGCCCGTAGGCCTGCACACCGCCGTCTCCCTGCTTTCGCTGTGCGGCCTCACCGTCGCCGGGCTCGCCCTCGCGACCGGACGGCGGCAGGCCGATCGTCCCGCCCTGGCGCGGCTGCTGACGGCCGCCGTCGTCGGCCTGCCGGTGGGGCTCACCCTCGTCCGCTTCGCGCCCGAGGCCGCGACCGTAGCCGTTCTGGCCGCCGCCCTCGCCGCCTACGGGGTCTACGGCCTGACAACGGACGGCGCGCCGCAGGCCGCCCAACGCCCGACGGACGCGCGTTGGGCCTATGCCTTTGGCTTCCTCTCCGGCGCCCTCGGTGGTGCATACAACTTCAACGGCACCCCGGTCGCCATCTACGGCAGCCTGCAGGGCTGGCCCCCCCATCGCTTTCGCGGCACCCTGCAGGCGTATTTTCTTGCCTCCGGACTGCTGATCGTGGCGGGCCAGGCCATCGGCGGGCTTTGGCCAAGGGACCTGGGGTCGCTGTATGCGGCGTGCCTACCGGCGATCGTCGCCGCCACGCTGCTGGGCACACGGCTTTCCCAGCGCATCCCCGCGCAACGATTTCGCCGCGCCATCTTCATCCTCATCCTGGCCCTGGCCGCGCTCATGCTCACTCGGGCGCTCTGATCACCCCGCCCGCCGGACCGTGGGCCGGCCGACCGACCCGCCGATCCGCAGCGCGGCGGACATCGGCCCGCGCACCCCCGTCGGGCTGACCGCCGCCACGGCGTAGTAGGTGGGGGACGTCGGCGCCGCCCCGCTCCAGATCGCATGGCGCACGCGTCCGAGTGACCGCCAGCCCAACCCCCACACCCCCCCGTGCGGGCTGGCGGCACGGAACACCTGATAGGAGCCCACACCGCACAATGGGGTCCATTGGAGCAACAACCGTCCCGGGACCCCCGCCGCCGCCGCGGCAGAGCCCAGGCGGTTGAGATTGCCGTTTTGGGTACCCGCATAAAACCTCGTCAGCAGTTGGGCCAGCGAACCCACCCGCGCCAGGCCGGCCGGCGCAGGCGGCGGCCGGCGCCCGCTCGCGCCCAGCACGTAGGTCACGGAACGGTGGTAGACGACGCGCAGGACGCCCGTCGAGCCCGACGGCCGGATCGCCGCCCCATACTCCCCGACCAGACGCGGGTGGGCCGCCCCGACATACAGCACCCCCCTGGTTGGTCCGGCACCCGTCGACCAGAACGCCTCCCCCCCGCGCGCCAGACGAATGGCGTGGACACCCGACGCGCAGGACGCCACATCGAGCGCGGGCACATACGCCTGACCGGCCAGGGTGCGGGTCAGTACCCGAAGGGCATGGTAGGCGGGCTTGGGCTGCAGATTGGCGTGCAAAAGCCCGTAGGCACAGTCGGCGGAGCCGGAGGCGCCGCAGTCGTGCAGATCATACCAAATCGACAACGCCGTGCCGGCCTGCAGGTTGTCCAGCATCATCCGCACCAGATAGTCCGCCTGCACCGACTCGGTGCAGCACCAACCCGGCGGCAGGGGGTGCACCGTGGGGAACCCCCACTCCCCCGACAGCATCGGCAGGGTGTGCCCGTGCACCGGATGCGCGGCCAGGAACGCATGCAGTTTGCGCCATTCGGCCTGCGCCCCCTCCGGGGTGTTCGCGCCGTATCCGTGGACGCTGAAGCCCTGCAGGGCGCGCAACAGCCCGTCGGCCTGCAACTGCCGGAACCACGACCAATCGAAGCGCGCGGCCGCCGGGCCGATGACCGTCGCCCGCGGATCGGCGTGGTGAATGGCCGCGGACGCCGCTTCGGCCAGGTGGGCGTAGCTGGCCGCATGCCCGAGGGCGGAGGATTGGCCCGTACACCGCCAAAAGCCCCCGTCCGGTTCGTTCCAAATCTCCCAGACGACGCCCGCTGCGCGGAAGTGGTGCGCGGCCGCCGCAGCAAAACGGGCAAACGCCGCCCGACCCGCGGCAGTCGTCACGGCGGGGAAGGCCGGGTTGCAGTAGTCGAGGATGAAGATTGGCCGCATGTGGGCCGCGCCCAGGCGCCGCACCAGGCGGTCGAAGCCGGTGGCGCGGAAGTTCGGTGGCGCCGAGGCGCGGGGCTGCAACGTCGCCCACGTGAAGTCCATGCGGACCCACCGAACCCCGCTGGCGACAAGCAGGCGCCACTCCTTTGGCGTGGTCCGTGTGAAGTGGATGTTCACGCCGATGGACTGTGGGATCCCCGGCTTCGGCAGTCCGTGGGAGGGCCGGACTCGGCCACACCCACCGAGGGCCCAGAGCGTCGTGAGCAGCCACAAAGACAGCCAAGCAAGCCTTCTCATGTCTGCCTTTTACGACGCGGCAGCGCGGAACCCTACGCCATACATCCCACGCCGCGAGGCCGCCTTCGGGCAGCGCCGTAAGGACCGCGTCCACGCGAAACGGCTCACTCAGTTCGAACACCGCCCACCGCCACCCGCGGGTGCACAGGGAGTGCCGCCCCCCCCGGGAGAGCGCGAAGGCATCACGGCATGGGTTTGGGCGGAAGGTATCGCGGCATCGCCGCGCTTGCGAAAAGAACGCCAGGTCGCGACATCGCGGCCGTCGGACGCCGCCATCCCGCAGTCCCCGCGCAGCCAAACGGACAGATGCTCCGAGTCCTGCTCCTCCGCCACCGCGCACCGCACCACCGCGACACCGCCTTGAAAGCGCCCCTCAAATGCCGCCCACACGTCCTGGCACCGGGCGGCGCGCTGCCCTTGGGCGCGACGCTCATCGCGAACAATGCGGGCCAGGGCCCTTCAGCCTGGATGGCGGCCCCATGACCGAAAGGGGCGCAAGCCCCTGGCTTCAGCCATGGGGATAACTTGGCGACCGAACGTGGGGCGTTGCGCCGGGAAGACCTCAGGCGCGTAAAACGTTCAAGGCACCAAGCCTCGGCCTAGCTAGCGCGCCGGCCTTCGGGCCGGGTTTGCGGAGCCGCTCCTGCGGACGGCGCCAGGCGACAACCATCCGCCAGGTGCGGGCCTTCCGGCCCGCCGCCCGAAGGGGTCGGAGTGAATTGTCCGCGACCGGGACCGTAGGCGGCATGGCCGCCGAAGAAGGCAGCCAAGGCTCGGGATGTTGCAGCGGCGGTCGTTCGATCCACGTTCGCGAGAGCCCGAGAGAGGTTGGCAGAAACCGGAACCCCTCGGCTCTAGCCGTGGGGAGGCTCAGAACGGGCACACCCACCGTGCGCCCCAGCCTTGCGGCGCCGCCCGCTCGTACGTGAAAGCCAGCAACGCCTGGACAACACCCTCGCGCCGACGCCGGTCCAGCCCCGCCAGCAACGGTAGAATCTTCCGCAGCGTCTCCCCGTACGGCGGCCGCATACCCATCAACGGCGGCACGGCCACTTCTGGTGGCTGCGCCATATCCATCGGTTCACCATTGCCGAGATCCCGGTGGCCTGGGCACCCCGAAGTCCAGGCAACCCGATGGCGAGGTGCCATCCTCTCGTTTGAGGATTGCACCCCGCTCGCGCAAGAAGGCTCGCCCACCGGTCCTACCCTCGGACGCCGCC
>DAHWHT010000311.1 GCA_027335515.1 Clostridia bacterium | reverse complement strand
ACCGCCCCGATTTCCAACTGGCCAGGCCGATTCTGCGCCCCCAGCCACCGTCCCGGACGCTCTCGCCCTGCCGTGCTCCACCTCACGCCGCCTCACGCAGCCCTCCTACGCTGTTCAGTAAACATGTACCCCGCCGGCACTGGCCCGAAACCGCCCAGTCCGGGGCGGGCCTGGGGAAAGGCCCACCCGGTCCCGAGCTGGCGGAACGGGCATCGCGAGGCGATCGTCCCCTCCGGAGGGTGGCCCGGCGCCGCACCCGCCTGCGCTCCACCGCCGCCGCTCCGGCGTGGGCCGCGGGCACTCCGCAACGCGCTGCCCGCACCGCTGCGGGGCGACCCGGCACGGGGTTGCGGGAAGGAAAGGGACGCGCCCCGGTGAAAGCATGGGGCGCTTGCCCTGGCAAGCTTGCATCGGACGTGGCTGCGGCGACCTCCGCGACCGGCCGTCGGGCGTAGCGGGGGCCAAGCCCGCATAGGACCACACGAACGGTCGGGGCCGCCGGATGCCCCTGGCGCAGGTGGGGTAAACTGGCGGTCGGCGCCTGTGCTGTGGCGGCCAGCCGGTCGTGGCCCTGGGGACGAAGGGGCGGTGTCGGATGACCGGGGCGACACGCGCGGCATGGGGCAGTGTAGCGTGAAGCGCGGCAGCGTAAGGGAGCGGCGGCGCATGGGGGCCGTCCCGTACCGGGCCGGCGGCCGGCCGGCGCGGATGGCGGTTGCCGCAACGCAGCATCAGGACATTCTCATCCTCTCGGCTCGCTACGGGGCCGGCCACTGGCAGGCGGCCATCGCGGTGCGCGAGGCGATGCAGACGCTGTACCCGCACCACAGTTCCCTGCTGCTGGATTACATGGATCTGGTCAATCCGAGTTTCAATCGGACGGTCCAACGGTTGTACCTCGCCTCGATCCGCCACTTCCCGGGCACCTACGGCTGGTTCTACCGCGCGACCAGCACCCTCTCACCCGCCTCGCCGTTCCAGACCATGCTCAACAACCTCGGCCGGGAGCATCTGGATCGGCTGCTGCAACAGACCACGCCGCGGTGCGTCATCTCAACGTTCCCGACCCAGGCCGGGGTGCTCTCGGAGATGCGCCGGCTCGGACTTTGCTCCACCCCGGCGGTGACGGTCATCACCGATAACACGGTCCACAGCCAGTGGGTGCACCCGAACACCGACCTCTACTGCGTGTCGAGCCCGGACGTGGCGGAAAACCTCTACCGGCGCGGCTTCCCGCGCGCGGCGGTGGAGGTCACCGGCATCCCGTTGCGCCAGGCCTTCACGCACGCGATGGACCCCGCGGATGTGCGGCGCCGCTACGGTTTCGATCCGCAGCTGCCGATCGTCCTGGTGATGAGCGGCGCCTTTGGCGCCCTGGGCGGTGTGGGCGAGGCCTGCCGCGTTCTGACCCACATGGGCCGCCCGCTGCAGATCGTCGTCGTCGCCGGACGCGACAAGCAGCTGGCGCAAAGGCTGCGGCGCTTGCAGCGCCATTTTCCCTACCCCGTGCACGTCTTCGGATACGTCGAATCGATCGCCGAGTTCATGACGACGGCGGAAATGCTCGTGACCAAGGCAGGCGGCGTGACGACCGCGGAGGCGTTGGCCCTGGGCGTCCCCATCGTGATCTTTCGTCCTATTCCCGGCCAGGAAGAAGCAAACGCCGACTACCTGTGCGCGCACGGTGCCGCGATGGCGGCACGCAACACCGACGACCTGCGGATGGCGTGCGCGCGCCTGCTCGGCGATGCCGTGCTGCGCGCCTCCATGCGCCGCGCCGCCCGCAGCCTCGGGCGCCCGCACGCCGCGCGCAACGTGGCCCGCCTGGCGCTCGGCCTCGGGGGTATCGCATTGGGCGAAGCGGAGACATGAGGGAGGAAATCGAGCGCAACCGGCCGGGCGACCCCGTGCGGCGCCCGCAACGGCAACGACCGGAAGCCGGCCAGGACGGCCCGCTGCTGACACCGGCGGCCCTCATGCGCCGTCCACAAATGTGGGGGTTTGTCGCCACCACCGCGAGCGTCGAGTTCTGCCGCGGGGCGCTTTTCCTCTCGCTGCTGCCCGCCTACCTCACCCAATCGCGCCACCTGAGCGTCGCGGCGCTGGGCCTGGTCATCTCCGGCCAGTACCTCACGGACACCCTGTGCAAGGTGCCTGCCGGCTGGCTGGTGGACCGACTCGGCCCCTGGCGCGTGCTGCTGCCCTTCCTGGGCCTGGCGACGGCCGCCGTCTACCTGATGCCGCGGGCCCAACAGCTCACTCCCTTCTTGTTGCTGGCGATCGCCTTCGGGCTTGGCACCTCCGCCAACTGGCCCGCGGTGCTCGCCGGCAGCGTGCACATCGCCGGCATGCGCTCCCGGGCCAGTGCGACCAGCATCACCTTCCTGGCCTGGCTGGCGGGGGGCGGCATCGGGCCGGTGCTGATCAACTTCCTGGTCGGCCGCAGCTTTCACACCGCCTTTGACGTCCTGGCGGCGGTCGCGTTGATCGGCCCGACGGCCGCGGCCATCGGGCTGTCGGGGCTCCTGCGCTCACCGGCGGATCCCCCGTGGCGCCAGCATGAGGAAGAGGACATCGCCACAACCATGCGCGAAACGTGGGACAACCTGCGCCAGTCGGCGTGGATCATCCCGGGCATGTTCGTGCAGATGCTGGCGCTGGGCATTGTGGTCCCCGTCTTGGTACCGTTCGCCCGCACCCAGCTGCACCTGAGCCAACCGCAGTATGGCTGGCTGCTTCTGGCCGGCGGCAGCGTCACCGTGCTGTGCCTGATCCCCTTCAGCCGACTGGTCGACCGCATCGGCTCCAAGCGGCCGCTGATCGCTGGCTTTGTGCTGGCCGCCCTTTCGGTCCTGCTCTTGGGATGGGCGGGCGCGGCCATGGACCTGCTGTGGCGCGTGGCCCTGCTCGGTCTGTCCTACGCGCTGGTGCTGCCGGCGTGGAACGGTCTCACCGTGGGCCAGATCGACGCCCAGCGCCGCGGGTTGCTGCTGGGGGTCTTCATGACCATCGAGGGCATGGGCATCGCCATCGGCCCGGCGATCGGCGGCGCCCTCTACACCTGGGCCTTCCGCGCCCCGTTCGTCGTGGCGGCCGGCATCCTGCTTGCCGTCGCCGCCTTCTATTTGACCGTGCCGGACGTGCGCTTCGGCACCCGGAGGCCGTCCGATGCACATCGCTGACCTGCTCTGGGTTCCGGCGGCCGCGGTCGCCGCCTACGACGTCGTGCCGGACGTGCTCGCGCGCCGCGGGGCTGCGGCGGTACGGCGGGGACCCGCCTCAAGCGGCCTGGTGGCGCTCAGCTTCGACGACGGCCCGCACCCGGAACTGACGCCCCTGGTGCTGGCGGCCCTGGAAGCCGCCTCGGCGCGCGCCACCTTCTTCATGGTCGGCCGCAACGTGCGCCGCCACCCGCAACTCGCGCGGCGCGTCGCGGAGGCGGGTCACGCCATCGGGGTGCATACGGACAACCACCGCCACGCCTGGCTCTGCCCGCCGAGCCGCATGCGCGCCGAACTGGCCGGCGGCCTGGAGGCGATCGAGACGGCCGTCGGCGCCCGCCCGCTGTGGTTTCGTCCCCCCTGGGGGGCATTCAACGCCGTCAGCAACCGCTGCGCCCGCGATCTCGGGCTGCGCACCGCGCTTTGGAGCTGCGATGCCGGCGACTGGGTCCCAGGGACCAGCCGCGCGGCGATCGAGGGGCGCGTGCTGCGGGGACTGCAGCCCGGTGCCATCATCGACCTGCACGACGGGGGTCAGACCCCGGCGGGATGCGCCGCCATGGCGCAGGCCCTGCCGGCCGTCCTGGCGGCCGTCCGCGCCCGCGGCCTGCGGGCCGACCACATCGGCGCGCTGTTTGACCTCCCCGCCCTTGCCCCCCGTCCGGCCTGAGGCGCCGCAACCATGCAAGCCCTGCACCCACAATGGGCACACCAACGCCAGGGCGCCCGGACCGGACCGGCGCGCCGTCCACCTGGGGAGGGCTACAGCGATGTCCTTGGTCCATTGGGATCCACTGCATGAGGTCTCCGACCTGCAGCGCTCCGTGAATCGGTTGTTTGATACCGCGCGGCTTGACGGGGCCCCGGCGCGGGGGTTCCCCGTCGACATCTACGAAACCGACAGCGAGATCGTCGTCCTGGCCGACCTTCCCGGCGTGCGGCCGGAGGACGTCCGCGTTCAGTTCCACGGCGGCCAGCTCTCCATCCGCGCCCGCCGCCTGGAACCGGACATCCCATCGCCCGTATGGCTGCGCCAGGAGCGGGCCGACGGGGAGTTCCTGCGCACGTTCACCCTGGGCACCCCCATCACGGCGTCGGACGTCGAGGCCGACCACGCCGACGGCGTCCTCACCGTGCGCCTGCCCAAATCCGAAGAAGCCCGCCCGCGCCAGGTCCCAGTCCGCAGCGGCGCCAAGGGACGCGGACG
>DAHWHT010000291.1 GCA_027335515.1 Clostridia bacterium | reverse complement strand
GTCAACACGGGTGTGGACAAGGCCAACCCCCCCGGGGCACTCTAGCACCGTGCCCGGGGGGGCACAACCGCAGGGGGTGGACGCGGCGGCTCCCAAGGATGCGCTGGCGGCGAGGATCGGGGAGCGCTTCGAACTTGAGGTTGAGGGGTTGGCCGCCGGGGGCGACGGGGTCGGTCGGCACGACGGCCTCGTGGTGTTCGTCGAGCAGGGGGCCCCGGGCGACCGCCTTGAAGTCGAGGTCGTCGAAGCGGCGGCGCGGCACCTGCGCACGCGGGCGCGGCGGGTCTTGCGGGCCGGTCCGGGGCGCGTCTTGCCACCCTGCCCGGTGTTCGGACGCTGCGGCGGCTGCACCTGGCAGCACCTCGACTACGCGGTGCAGTTGGAATGGAAGCGCACCATCGTCGTGGAGGCGCTTCGCCGCCTTGGCCACGTCGCCGACCCTGAAAACCTGGTGGCGCCGGTGCTCGCGGCGCAGCCGCCCTGGCGCTACCGGCACAAGATGGCCGTGCCCTTCGCCCCCCCCAGGCCACCCGGCGGGCCTCTGCAGGCGGGCTTTTTTGCGGCCCGCAGCCACCGGATCGTGGAGGTGGACTCGTGCGCCATCCAGCACCCGCTGCTGGATCAGGCGCTGGCGGAGACGCGGCGGCTGACCGCGGCGCTGGGGGTTCAGGCCTACGATGAGCGGAGCCGTCGAGGCGACCTGCGTCACCTGGTGGGCCGGGTCAGCCACAGCCAGGGCACGTTGCTCTTGGCCCTGGTTACGGCCGGCCCGGGTTTTGCCGCCGGTCCAGAACTCGCGCTCCGCCTGCGCGGGGCGTTGCCCGCGTGCGTCGGGGTGGTGCACAACATCCAGGGGGCTCCGGGCAACGCGATCCTGGGCGAGCGGACCCGGTTGCTGGCGGGGCAGGATCATTTGGTGGAGGAGATCGACGGGCTGCGCTTTTTGGTCTCGGCGCCGTCGTTCTTCCAGGTGAGCCCCGTGCAGGCGGCGGTGCTGTACCGCACGGCGATCGGCCAGGCGGCGTTGTCCCACGGCGAGACGGCCCTGGACCTGTATGCGGGGGTTGGCACACTCTCGCTGTTTTTGGCCCGCGCGGCCGCGACGGTGCACGCCGTGGAGGAGGTGGGGGCCGCGGTGCAGGACGGTCGGCGCAACGCGCAGGCCAACGGGATGCGCAATCTGCACTTTCACGCCGGGACCGCGGAGGAGGTGGTGCCGGCGTTGCTTGCGCAGGGCACCGCCCCGGATGTCGTGGTGCTCGATCCGCCACGCAAGGGCGCGTCGGATTCGGTCCTGCGGGCGGTGGCCGACGCGCGCCCCGGGCGCGTGGTCTACGTGTCGTGCAATCCCGCGACGCTGGCGCGCGACGTCGGTCTGCTGGCGGAGGCCGGGTATGCCCTGCGCGAGGTGCGGCCGGTGGACATGTTCCCTCAGACGGCGCACGTGGAATGCAGCGCCCTGCTGCAGCGCCACGGCGCGGCGTGAGGGACGGCGGCGCCGCGCCGCCCGCCACGCGCCCGGCCGTTCACTCCGGGGTATCCCGCAGCAGACCCTGGGCCTCCAGCCAATCCTCCGCCTCCATGGCGGCCGCGCAACCGGTGCCCGCGGCGGTGATCGCCTGCTGGTAGTGGTGGTCGGCCACATCGCCCGCGATGAACACGCCCGGGATGTCGCTGACGACGCCGTGGGCCGTCAGATACCCCTGGGTGTCCCGGGGCAGCGCGCCGCCGAGCATGTCGGTGTTCGGCTCATGGCCTATGGCGTAAAACACGCCGTCGCAGGCCAACTCCTCGCTGCCGCCCGAGCCGTCGGTGGCCTCCAGCCGCAACCCGCGGAGCTTGCCGTCGTCGCCGCGCAGCAACGCGGCGGGGCTGGCGTTCCAATGAAAGCGGATGCTGTCTTTGGCCAGGGCCCGCTGCTGCATGATCTTGCTCGCCCGCAGCTTGTCGCGGCGGTGCACCACGTGGACCTCGCTGGCGAACTTGGTGAGGTAGATGGCATCTTCCATGGCGCTGTCGCCGCCGCCGACGACCGCGACCCGCCGGCCTTTGAAAAACGCCCCGTCGCAGGTCGCGCAGGTGGACAGGCCATGGCCGAAGAGTTCGGTCTCGCCCGGCAGACCCAGCGTGCGCGCCCGGGCGCCGGACGCGATGATCAGGCCGTGGGTCCGCAGCACGTCGCTTTCCCCTTCGAGGTGGACCGCGAACGGCTTTTGGCCGAAGTCGACCCTGGCCACGTTCGCCGAGCGGTAGCGGGTGCCGAAGCGCTCCGCCTGCTTGCGCATGTTGTCGACCAGGTCGAAGCCGCCGATACCGTCCGGGAAGCCGGGGAAGTTCTCCACCAGGCTGGTGAGGGAGAGCTGGCCACCCGGTTCCATACCCTCGATGAGCAGCGGCCGCAGGCGTCCGCGGGCCGCATACACCGCCGCCGTCAATCCGGCAACCCCCGAGCCGATAATGATCAGCATCTCCGTATCGTCGCCCCGCGCCGTCACTGCTTCGTTGGCCTGAGCCACCGCGTCCAGTCCTCCCCGCCTCCGGTACAGGATGCCCCGGGGCGGGCGCATTGTAGCATACGGTGGGGGGTATAGGGCAAGGGGCAGGCGCCGGCCGGTCCGTGGCGAATCGTGGTGCGGCGGCGAGGGCTGCGGAGGGGGTGGGCGCGTGGCGCTGGATCAGACCGCGCAAAAGGCTGCGGCGGCGGTGCGGGCGGCCATGGAGGTTCAGCCGGGAATGGTGGTCGGCCTGGGGTCCGGCAGCACCGCGGCGCTGGTGGTCGAATCCCTCGGCGCCCGGCTGCGGGACGGCCTGCGCTTTGTGGGCGTGCCGACCTCCGATGCGACGCGCGATCAGGCGGTCCGGCTGGGCATCCCGCTGACGACCTTGGACGATCGGTTGGAGATCGATCTGGACATCGACGGCGCGGACGAGGTGGATCCCCGCGGCGCGATGATCAAGGGACTGGGTGGCGCCCTGTTGCGTGAGAAGATCGTGGCCAGCGCCGCGCGGCGCCTGGTTATCGTCGTCGACGCGGGCAAGAACGTTCCGCGGTTGGGTGGACGCGCCCCCGTACCGGTCGAGGTGGTGCGCTTCGGCTGGCGCGGCACGGCAGCCCGACTGAGGGCGCTGGGTGCGGATCCGCAGATTCGCGGCAGTGAGCGCGATCCGTTTGTCACCGACGGCGGCAACCACATCCTCGACTGCCGCTTTCCCGAAGGGACCGATCTGGTGCGGCTGGCCGCGCCGCTCAAGTCGGTGCTCGGGGTGGTGGAGCACGGGCTGTTCGCCGGGATGGGCCCAACCGTCATCACGGGCCGGCCGGACGGCAGTTGCAGCGTCCATGTCTTCTGAGTATGGCGCGGCGATTTTCGACCTCGATGGCACCCTGACCGATTCCGCGCCCGGGATCACGGCCTCCATTGCGTACGCCCTGGACCGCCATGGTGTTGCGCGTCCGGACCCCGCCCGGCTGGCGCGGTGCGTGGGACCGCCGCTACGCGAGACCTTCGCCGATCTCGCCGGCAGCGACGATCCGGCGCGGATCGCGGCCCTGATCTCCGCCTACCGCGAGCGGTTTGCCACGGTGGGGTTGTATGAAAACGCGGTCTATCCGGGCGTGAGCCAACTGCTGGCGGACCTGCGCCAAGCCGGCCTGGCGCTGGCGGTTGCGACGGTCAAGCCGGGCGTTTACGCGCGCCGCATCCTGCGCCATTTCGGCTTGGCCGACGCCTTCACCGCGGTGGTCGGCAGCTACCTCGACGGGCGCCGCTCGGGTAAGACCGCCCTCGTGGGTGAAGCCCTGCGCCGGTTGGGACACCCGGGGGCGAGCGCGGCGGTCATCGGCGACCGCCGGCAGGATGTGTCGGGGGCCAAGGCGTGGGGCGCCGCCGCGGTCGGGGCGCTGTGGGGCTACGGCGGGGCGGAGGAATTGACGGCGGCCGGAGCGGATTGCCTTTGCGTGGACCCGGACGCGGTCCGCCGCTTTCTGTTGCGGGCGTAAGGAGTTTTCGGCGATTTCCGCGGCGATCCCCGTGCCATGATGGAGCACTATTTCGACGCCCACCTGTACCTGGCGAATTGGGGAACGCATCGGCGGATGCCCCAGATTCAGATGTGTCGGGCGGGTTACCACTGGCATGCGGCCAAGGTGGCGTTCGAACGCAACTGGTGGCGCACTTGGTTCTGAGTTGAACGAGAGGTACATATCAAGATTGCTCCGAGAGTGTCACCTGACCGCCGTCGGCTAGGGCATATTGCACAAGCATGGCAAGCACTCGCCCTGACCTCTGGTCACCCGAAGTCAAATGGAGGCCCGCCGAAGCCGAACTCGTCGATGAGGTGGGCGAGAATCTCTGCCCGGTGCCGACCTAAAGGCTAATGGGTGGTCTCCCAGCGGCCCCAGCAGGCCATGTCGATGATCGCAGCCCTATATTGGTGGCATGCGGGCTGGGCAGCCATTCGCGTCGACCGGCACCGGCAACCCGGACCACGTCTCACCCTGGCTCACTTGACTCACTGACGATTCTGTGTATGCTGTGGCATAGAGGCTCCGGAGGAGTGACTACCAATGGACCGAGCCATTCTCACGATTGTCGTCAACGGCCAGCCAACCGAGGTCGCCCTCAATGTTGAGGAGCCGCTCTTTGCGGCTATACCGAAGGCCCTCGAACAAACAAAGAACACTGGCCAGCCTCCAAGCAACTGGGAATTGCGCGACACTGCGGGCGCCCTGCTCGACTCCCAGAAAAGGGTGGCCGCGTTTCGCTTTGCCGTTGGGACGACGTTGTTCCTTAACTTGAAGGCGGGCATCGGTGGATGGCTCTGATGGTGCAGTATGTGGACCCGATGGTCTCAAAAGCAAAGTTCGAGCAGGAGATTGCCGACTTCCGAGCATCGCGCCGGATCCATCGGGAAAGGGGATGGTTCCTTCTCCATGCGGATTTTCCCATTTCAGAGGTTCTTCTTGTTGTGCCGAGTTCACAACCATTAGCAGCGCCGGTTGTGGTTAGATTCGACTACTCGAATTACGATGCCGAGCCTCCCTCTGTGACCTTGGCGCACCCGCTCACGGGGGAGCCCTTCGACATGAAGGATCTCCCGATTCAGGTCATGCAGGTCATCAGAGGTGACGGTCCGATGCAACAGCTCCAGTCGCTTATGCAGGCATACGGACCGGACGACGTGCCGTTTCTCTGTGTTCCGGGCGTCAAGGAGTATCACGACAACCCGGCTCATACGGGTGACCCATGGGAGTTGTATCGCACTCAAGGCGCGGGTAGGCTGGCGCGGCTTCTCGATGTAATATTCGTCCACGGCATTCTGCC
This sequence comes from Clostridia bacterium, assembly GCA_027335515.1. The sequence goes on along the minus strand of DAHWHT010000291.1, from coordinate 11,510 downwards.
CATCAAAGGCTTTAATGTGATCCTTAAGCCGCAGATATCGGGGTTCAGGTCGGACTTCACGTCATGACACGGCTTACCTACCTGCGCATTACCCGAGACCTTTTGTCCGACACAGACGTGGCGCTGCGAAGGATGAGCAGGGGCTACGTGGAGTCCCTCGTTCTTTGGACGGGCGCGTGGACGGAACCTGTCTCTAGCGTGATGGCCCTGAACGTCCCGCCACAGAGAGCGTTGCGCAGTCACGCGGGCCTATCCGTTTCCGTGGGCGCGCAGGCGTTGAATGATCTAAACCGATGGCTGTTCGCCCATGGTCAGACGGTGCTCGCGCAGATCCACACTCACCCTACGGAGGCCTACCACTCGGTTACGGATAGCACATTTCCCATCGCTACGCGGGAAGGGTCAATTTCGATCGTGGTGCCTAACTTTGCGAGGTACGGGATTCGAGGTCCTGGTGTTGTCGCCTACCGGCTTGAGGCCGGAGCCTGGGTCAAGACGCCTGGGCATCCCGCAGGGTCTCTGATTGAGGTGGTTTAGGCTTGGCGTTGGCGACGTACTACCGTAGAACGGCCACGGCGGCGAGTCAGGTAATCGGCGTAGCCAGTGAGAGGCGGTTCATCAAGGCGCTCAAGGAGTCTTCCGTTGGGATTCGGTTTGGGGCCGTTGACAACCTACGGGCGGAAGGCGGTCATCTCGCGGACTTCCTCGTCAGGCTCTTCGCCCGAGTATACCCGCGCCTATTTCTCACTGGAGGGCGCGGGACCGACGGAGTCCTCGGAGAACTGTGCGACCTCGCCAGGGACATCAATCCCGGTATCGACGTTAGCGAGGGATCGTCCCCGTCCGCCACAGTGGTTGTGGGGGACCCCACGTACCCTTCCGGCGAGGGCATCTTCTACGTGACATCGCAGTCGTGGCTGGCGCATCTGTCGCGGCGCAACATCCCCGCGCCTGGACCGAGCCGCAATCCTTTAGGCGCTGCTGCCGCAGCATGTCTGGCGGCGGCGGCTGTATTCAACCGAGCTTTCATCGGCCAGACAGGCGACGATGACGTGACGGTATCCACTTGGCTCGCCAACGCGAGAGGCGCATCCCGAGGCGCAGGGGCTCCTGAACTCTCCTCCTTCATGCTGGCTCCGAGAACCGTGATCGTCGGGTTGGGTGGAGTAGGTAACGCTCTCATCTGGACCCTTAGCCGATTGCCTGCTACCGGTGAAGTGTGGCTGGTCGACCCAGAAGCGGTGGACCTCGGGAATCTTCAGCGGTACGTCTTGGCTCGTCGGAAGGATGTTGGGCGTAAGAAGACCAATCTGGCTGCCTCCGCCCTACGCTCTACCGACATCCGCGCCCATCGATCGGCGACCGACTGGGACGCCTTCGTCGCCAACAATGGCTATGACTGGGACGACGTCGCGGTGAGCGTCGACAGCGCGGCTGGACGCCGTCACGTTCAGGCAAGCCTCCCTGCGTGGATAGCCAACGCGTGGACCCAGGCTACCGAGGTCGGCGTGTCAGTCCACCCCGACTTTGGCGGGCAGGGAGCGTGCCTGAGCTGTCTCTATGTGCGTGACGCAGAAAGTCCGAGCGATGATGTGCGAATTGCCAAGGCCCTGGGCCTCGAATCCCGCGTCCTGGAGGTTAGGAAACTTCTGGTTACCAACGAAGGCATTTCGGCCGACCTTCTTGCACAGATAGCGGCTCACTTTAGGGTGGACGCGAGGCAGCTCGACCCGTTCGTCGGCGCGCCTCTTCGCCGTTTCTACTCGGAAGGCATCTGCGGCCATGCGGTTCTTCCCGTCGGGTCACCGTTGGCGCCTGAACCGGCTGAAGAGCATGTGCCGTTGGCCCACCAGTCCGCCCTGGCAGGAGTGCTCCTCGCATCAGAGTTGGTGGCCCGTCGATTAGGCGCACCTGGACGAGAGGCTAGGATAACCCGAGCCGACGTTGCGCGCCAGCCTCTTTGGGTGCAGACTCACCCAGTTCGAGCGCGCACTGATGGGCTGTGCTTCTGCGGTGATTCGGACTACAAGTCGGCTTATCATAGGAAGTATTCGATGTAGGATGTGAGACTTAACGATGCGAATCTACCGGAGCATGAAAGCCGACGGTGTGCGTCCTGCGCTCGGCGAATCCTCGCGCACGCTCGGTGCGCGGCGCCATCATGACTGCATGGTCGATGGCAACGACCAGGTTGGGCCCGGCGGTGGCGGGATGTCCGTTAGTACACGGCCAGACGCGCTGCCCTACATCCGGAGGCCTCCGGAGTGGGGCGGTGTCGGCCGAGACCCCGTTTGGGCGCTTGAAGCATCGCAACTGGATAGTGCACTGAGGCTTGTTGGCGACGGCGAGCATATGCTGGTCGAGCCTGCGGCAACGATGCCCTTTCAGGTGTACTTGGGCACCCTGAGCGCCACGCAGGCAGATTGGTCGATTGTGCCCGGCCTGAGGGAGGAGATCACGATTGGATCAGATTAGACAGAGGCTGTACCACAGCGTTCTCAAGACGGATGATCCTGCGATGCGGTTGCGCGATCTTGTGCAGGTGCTGCTGAACAGCAGGGCGTTGACGCCTGACTCGGCGCTCGAGGAACTGGAGGAGCTGCGGGCAACCTTACGTGATCAGGATCGGGAACAAGACGAGGACGCCGTCATGGATGTGATGGAGTTCCTTCTAGGGTGGTGCAGTCCGCACGTTCGCTTGCGAGTGGACAATGATGCCTCCCACATCGTCATTATCAGACCTGGCACAGCCGCCAGAGTTCTGACTGACGCGGCGGAAGCGGATCAGTGGCGCGACCTCTATTTCCCGCGCACGGCGCTGGAACACCCTCGACTTGCGGTCTTGGACCTCATTGGATACTTCGTGACCCCTGGGTTCTTGGAGCGCTTTCTGGTGCCACTGGGGAGAGGTATCCGCTCGCGAACCTATGGACAACTGAGCGTCGTTGTTCGCACCCATGATGCGAGCACGGCCGCGTTCGTCCGACTGTTGGCGGCCAAGGAGGGTCTCCCTTTTTACGTTTCCCTAGCTGCCTCCGACGAGGAACTTGGGTTTCCGGAGCCAGTCGGCCTTAGCTCTGTTGAGGGGGAGACCCTCAGCCGCATTTTGGATGCGGGTGGCGTGGTTACAGCCGCAGATTTCGCTGAGGCGGCTGCAATCGCGCCGACAGCGGCCAGCAACCGCCTCGCGGGCCTGGCTGAAGAGGGCTTTGTCTTCCGGTTCCCCCCTGCTCCCGGGCAACGAAGCGACGTGTACGCTGATCCGCGACGAAACTTGTCTCGGGAGTGGCCAGCAGCGATCAAACGAGAAAGGCAAACGAGGGCCACAGTTAATGGGTGACGGAGGACGAAGGTTGCGATTGGGATGGCGATGGCGAAGAATGGCTGGCGTCACTCATCCCGGTTCGCGACGAACTGGCCTGCGGTGATCGGCGCGCGCCCTATGTCGCACGGCCGTGGATCAACTGAGGGACCTGAAGCTGCTCGCCGCGCGCGAGGGGCGAGCGGATGGGTTTGCCCTGTCGTCCGATACCCCGACCGCCTGCGGCGCGGCCGGCGCCCCCGCTTCCGGCTGCAGGCGGTCGCGCGCTGGGCGGCGAATCGGCCCGCAACGGTTTTCGGGGGGGTTCGCCATAGTGGAGGTTGCGTCGCGTCCGTCGCTGGCGGAGTGCCTCGAGCTACCGGGGCTGGTCCTGACGGCCGAGATCGATCCGCCGACCTCGGCGGATCTGGCGCCGCTGCTGGAGCGCGCGGAGCGCTTCGCGCCGCATGTGGACGCCGTGAACGTCACGGATGGTTCGCTGGCGCGCGTGCGCATGGCGGGGTTGGCGGCCGCGGCGGCCATTCGCGGGCGCACGGGCCTCGAAGTGATCGCGCATCTGACGACGCGCGACCGCAACCGCATCGCCGTGCAGGCCGACCTGCTCGGTGCCGCCGCGTTCGGCCTGCGCGCCATCCTGGCGATGACCGGGGATCCCCCCGGTCGCGGAGACGAGCCGGAGGCCAAGGCGGTGGGGGACGTGGACACCCTGGGCCTGATCCGCCTGGTCGCCGCGCTCAACGCCGGCCACACCCTGAGCGGCCGGCCGCTGGAGGGTGGCACCGCGCTGACCATCGGCTGCGCCGCCAACCCCGGGGCGGCGGATGTCTCGCGCGAAATCGACAAGTTGGCCCAGCGCGTGCAGGCCGGGGCGCGGTTTTGCCAGACGCAGCCGGTGTTCGACGTCGAGCGCGTGCTGCGTTTCGAAGAGGCGCGCCGGCCGCTGGGCATCCCGGTGCTCTACGGTCTTTTGCCCCTGCGCGATGCGGAGCGCGCCCGGCACTTTTCCTCGATCCCCGGGATGGAGGTGCCCGAAGGCGTGGTCCGCCGCCTGGAGGCCGGGGGCCCGGAGACCGGGCTGCAGGTGCTGGTGGAAACGGCGCAGGCCCTTGGTCCGGAGGTGGCCGGAATCCACCTGTTTCCCATGGGAAGCGCGCGGGCCGTGCGCGCGGTGGCGCAAGCCCTGGACCCCTGGCGTCCGCGACGCTGAGAGACGCGCCCTCCGCCTCAGGGGGAGCCGTCGCCCATCCCGCGGGCGCGCAGGGTGGCACGGATCTGTGCGAAGGTGATCCCGTGGGCCCGCGCGATGGCGGAGGCGAAGCTGCGGCCCTGCGGCGGACCCGGCGCCACTCGAAACGTGGCGTGCGGCTCCCCGTCGTCCGGTTCGGGCTCCGGCGGGGGGCCCTCACCGATCCAGTATGCGGGCCCGTCGTCCGCGACGCCGGGTGGGCGCACTCCGGCCACGAGGCTGGCCACGGGGCTGTCCGCCCCGGCAACGGCGGCGTTGATCCGGTCCGCGGCCAGGGCGAGGTCGTGCAGGTGGGTGGCGTAGACGCAGCGGGCGCCGAGCAGCCGCAGCCCCTGCACCGCCTCGGTCGCCAGCGCGAGCGCCTCCACCTGATTGGTGCCGGCCAGCACTTCGTTGAGCAGGATCAGGCTTTGCGGTGTGGCCGCGGTGAAGACCGCCGCGAGCCGCTCCGCCTCCTCGTCCAGCCGGCCCTCCCCGGCCGCAGCGGTTTCCGGCCCGAGAAAGTGGGTCAGCACCTGATCGACCGGGCTGAGCACGGCCGCCGTGCCGGCAACCGGCAGCCCCGCACCGCACAGCACGTGCGCCAATCCGACCGCCCTCAGGAAGGTGGTCTTGCCGCCCCGGTTGGGTCCGGTGAGGATCCAGACGCGGCCGCGCTCGCCGTCGAAGACGACGTCGGTTGGTACCAAGCGATGCCTGCCCCGGTCGGGGGAGTGCAGCAGCCGCAGGGCCAGGGCCAGGTTGTAGGCGCCGGCGATGTGCGTTTCGCGCGCCTCGACCGCTGCGATCTCAGGCCAGCACAGGGGCAGGCCTGCGGCCTGCACCCGGCGGCACAGGTGCGCGGCTCCGAGATAGAAGGCGATTTCGGATTCCAGATGACACAGCTTGGCCGTTCCAAGGTTCGCCAGCTTCGCGATCGCCGCGAGGGCGGCGCCGGCGGTCGTTTCGAGCAGGGCGCGCAGGTCGCGGAACAGGACGTTGTCACCGCGCAGTGCGTCCACCGGCCCGGTGCGCCGCAGGGGCGAAAGGCCGCGCGTCTGATCCGGTGCCCCGGGCCAGAGCCGTCCGATCAGGGTGCCCTTGCCGCTGTTGCGCGGGCCGATGCCCACGATCGCCGCCGATTCGGGTTCCCAGGAGGGTGTCAGGTTGATCGCGATGGTGATGCACTCCCCCTGGCGCAGCTGCTCACGGAGGGAGGGCAATTCCCCGATGACGGCCTGGAAGTCGGCGCTGTCGGTTTCGGCGGCGAGGAGGCGTTCCAGCCGCCGCAGGGCCTGGGCCTGTGGCCGCGCCTCCAGCAGCGCGGCCCGCAGCTCGCCGACCGCCCGCGTATACAACGCCAGGTCGGTGGCGCGCCGAGTCAGGGGCAGCACGCCCCAGTCGTCCGCTTCGCCGACGCGTTCCGCAGGCTGGCCGAGTTCGGCGAGCAGCGGCAGGATGGCGGAGAGCCGCGTGGCCAGTTCCGGGTGCGCCAGCAGGTCGCGCAGGACGCCCTGCCGGTAGGCGATGGTCGCCGCGTCCGCGCCCGTGGCGGTGAGCACCGCCCGTGCCGCCGCCTCGCGGCGGCGGTCGCGCCCCGCGATCGTCCGCAGGACCTCGTCTAGGTCGAGGTCGGCGCAGGTGGTGGGCGTGAGGGTTTGTGTGGCGCGGCTGCCGGCGTCCTCGGGCCAAAGCAGGCTGAAGCGTTCGAGGTTCGCCGCAGTCGCGGCCGCTTGCGTTGCGTCGGCGTGCGGGGACGGATCCGGCAAGGCAGGCACAACGTCACCCCCGTCCGGGTCGGCCGTGCTCTTTGGGAAGGACGGGACGTCTTCCTGCCGCCCTGGTGCCCACCGCGCCATCGGGTCACCCCCGCGGTGTATGCTGGGTCCGATACGGTTGCCAGCACAGGGCTGGCGCGGCCGGGGGGAGTGGGCGCCATCAAAGGCCGGGGTGCCGCGCTGGCCCTGAGGCCCGTGCTGCGCTGGCGCGCGCCGGCTGGGGCTTGGCCGCTTGGGTAATCCTCGGCGGCCGCCGCGGGCGGACGGGGCGTTGCGGCGCCTGCGTCAACTGCTGCTGCTGGCTGGGTTGCTGGCGGCGCTGCTTGCGGTTTCCGGCCGAGCGGCAGCGGGGTGGGCCGACCGCCGGGTGGAACTGGTGGTCGGAATGGGAAGCGTGCGCCGTCTGGCCGTCGGGTCGGGCAAGACCCCGGCGCAGGTCGCGCAGGCTCTGCGGACCGCCGGGGTCGGCGGGTTGTGGCTGCCGGAGGATACCCCGGCTCGGTTGGCGGCAGAGGGCAGCGTCAGTCTGCTGGCCGGCAGCCGCTGGCGCGACATCCGCCGCGCCGCGGGGGCCGGCTGGCCCGCGGGCCTGCCCGTGGACGCGACGTATCTGTTGGTCGGAGCCCACCATCCGCACCTGGCCCGTTTTGTGGTCGACGGCCTGAAGGTCGCCCTGGGGGCGCACAGTTCGATTCGTGAACGTCTGGTCGGGGGCACGCTGGCCATCGGCGTCGACCGGTCTCCGGCCGTTGTCGGCGGGTTGCCCCTGGGCTTTGGATCGACCGGCCTGGCGTTGGCCCATCAGACCGGGCTGACGGCCATCCCGGTCGTCCAACTGCCGCCAGCCGGTATGGGCTCGCGCGGGGTCCGCAGCCTCTTTGCCGGCCTGGCCACCGCGGCGGCGCCCGTGCACACCCTGGCGGTGTCCCCGGCCCGCCCGGGCAGTGGCGCGGCCGCCTGGGGCGCGCTCGCGGCGATGGGTGGCGTTTGGCAGGGCAGTGGCTGGACGTTGTCCGTGCCCGCCGGTCGCCCGGGGACCCCTCTGCCCGGCCCCGTTGCGGCGCTGCGTCGCAGGTTGGGCGGCTCCGTCGGTGTCTACCGTGTGCCCGCCGCCTGGATGCGCGCCCGCCGCCCCCCCGTGGCGCGCGTGGTCGCGGCCGTGCAGGAGCGCGGTGCCGGATGGGTGTACCTGGACCTCGCGGCCGTGGGGTCCGGGGGCCTGCCCACTGCGGTCTCCTGGAGCCACGCCGTGGCGTCTGGGCTGCGGGCGTCCGGATACCGGCGGTCGCCGCCGCTTGCCCTGCCCCTGGACCGACCGGCCCCGTGGTTGCGTCTGTTCGCCGCCCTGGCCGTGGTGGGGATCGGATGGAGCATCGCGGAGACGCTGTGGCCGGGGCGCCCCTCGCCCTGGTATTGGACGGCGGCGGGCGGTCTGCTGGGGGTCGTGGTCGTGGCGCGCCCGGGCCTCGCCGACGGCGTTGCGGTGCTGGCGCTGGCCGGCGGGGCGGGTCTGGCGGCGGTTCGCGCGGCCGAACGCTGGCCGGCCGCCGGGGCGTCCGCTGGGCGTTCCCTGGTCGTGGCCCTGGTCGCCGCCGGTTGGTCGGGCGCCGGCCTGCTTGTGGCGATGTCCCTGGCGCCTGCGGCGCGCGGCATGTGGGTGGCGGTGATCCTGGCGGCGTTGGTGGCGCTGGCCGCGGTGCCCCGGCGGCGGACGGACGCGGGGGCCGACCCGGTCGGCGGCGGAATGGCGGTGGCTGTGCTGGCGCTGACCACCCTGTTGGGCGCCCTTGCGGTCTGGGGGGCCGCCGCCGCGGTGGTGGGTGCCTGGGGCCGGTTCGCGCTCCTGGTGGCCGGGTGGCCGCTGCTGCTTTCGGCGCTGGTCCTTGGGGGACACCGCCGCCAAACCGCCGCTGCCTGGCGGATGGCGGTCGCCGCCGGCCTGGCGGTGTGGGCGCGGGGTTTTGTGGGGTTGCCGCCGCTTTTGGCCCTGCGCCGGGAGGCGTTGGCCTTGGCGGTTGGCCTTGCGCTTGGCAGTCTGCTGTGGGCGGCGGCGCGGGCGCGAGGCGGCCGCTCCGGGCGGCGGCGACCCGCGGCGGGCGGTACCGGATAGCGGGTTTGGCGCAGGGCCGCAACCGTGGGGGGGAATGACCCTGGCTCGGGTGGTGGTCTCCGGCTACTACGGTTTTGGCAACGCCGGTGACGAGCTCATCCTGAGCGCGCTGTGCCACGCGCTGCATGGGCACGAACTCGTGGTGCTCTCGGCCGATCCGGCCCGCACCCGGCGCGAACACGCGGTCGAGGCGGTGCCCCGCGGGGCGCCGGCCGCGATCCTGCGCAGCCTGGCCCAGGCCGACCTCCTCGTTTCCGGGGGGGGCGGGCTGCTGCAGGACGCCACCGGTCCGCTGACGGTGCCGTACTACCTCGGGGTGATCACCGCCGCGCTGGTCTTGCGCAAGCCGGTGATGGTCTATGCGCAGGGGATCGGTCCGCTGCACAGCGCCTGGTCACGGCGGTTGCTCGCGGTGCTGCGCGCGGCCTCCGTGGTCACGGTGCGGGATGCGGAGTCCGCCGATCTGCTGCGCCAGGCCGGGGTGCGCGGCCTCCACGTGACGGCCGATGCGGCGCTGGCGCTGCCCCAGCCGGCGTCCCCCGCGACGGTTCCGGCCGAACTCGCGGCGATGGGCGTCCGTCCCGGCGAAGCCGTCCTGGCGGTCGCACCCCGGGCGGTCGGGGATGCCGGGGCGATCCGGCGGATGGCGGCCGCCGTCGATCTTGTGGCCGGCCGGTTGGATGCCCGGGTGGCCCTGGTGGCGATGCAGGTGCCCGAAGACGCGCGGGTCTGCGCCCAGGTTGGCGAGGCGCTGCGAAGCCCGGCGCTGGTGCTGGCGCAGCCGCTGCCGCCGGCGCGGTATCCGGCGGTGTTTGGCGGGTTTCGCGCCGTCTTGGGCATGCGGCTGCATGCCTTGATCCTGGGGGTGCTGGCCCGCGTGCCCACGGTCGGGCTGAGCTACGACCCCAAGGTGGACGCCTTCCTGCGCAGCATGGACCGGCCCGAGGCCAGCCTGGGTCTTTCGGCGGCACCGGAGGCCATCGCCGCCCGACTGCTGGCCGAAGTCGACCGACCGGCCGCCGCCGCCGCCGCGCTGGACCGGCGCGTCGCCGACCTGGCGGCGTTGGCCCGGCGCAACGACGAACTTCTGGTGGGCCTGCTGCGCCGCCGCCGCTGACCGACGGGGGCCTGCTCCACAGGATGGCTACAGCCATGGGCCCGGAGGCGCCGCCGCCGCCCCGCCGGCCGGGCCCGTCCAGGCCGGTTTCGGCAGGGATGGCGCCCGGTGTGTCGAAGCGCGCAACCGGGCGTCGTGGCTGGATGTTGTGCGGAGGGGGCGGTTTCCCATCATCGTCACCCTGGCGGGCGTGACGAAGGTCTATCCCCCCCGGTCGGTGGCCCTCCAGGACATCAACCTCGATATCGAACGGGGCGAATTTGTTTTTCTGATCGGCCCAAGCGGCGCCGGCAAGTCCACCTTGATGCGGCTTTTGTATCGGGAAGAGCGGGCGACGTCCGGCCGGATTTCGGTCAATGGGTATGACCTGATGCGGATGCGCCCCGGCAAGATCCCCTTCTTGCGCCGCCAGATTGGCGTGTTGTTTCAGGACTTCAAACTCTTGCCGGACAAGACGGTCGCCCAGAATATGGCGTTCCCGCTGATCGTGGCGGAGGTGTCGCCGCGGGAGGCACGTCGGCGCGTCGGGTTGTGGCTGGAGATCGTCGGGTTGCGCGATCGGGCGCGGGCGCGGCCGGCGGAACTGTCCGGCGGCGAACAGCAGCGGGCGGCGTTGGCCAGGGCGGCCATCAACAACCCGGCCCTGCTGCTCGCCGACGAACCGACCGGCAATCTGGACCCCCGCACCGCGCAGGACATCACCGCGCTGCTGCATGAGATCAACTGCCGCGGCACGACGGTGGTGGTCGCCACCCACTCCGTGGAGATGGTGGATCGGCTGCGCCGCCGGGTCGTGGAGGTTGGCGCGGGGCGCATCGTGCGCGACGAGGTCCGGGGCAGCTACCGTGCCCTGGAGGACGGGACGGCGGATGGCGCAGGCCGCAACCTGGCCCTGGAGGTCCTCACCCGACCGGCCGCGGTGGCGCGGGTCTGGCCCGGGCGCGGGGCCCGTCGTGGCTGAGGGATGCGGATTCGCGGAAAGAGGGGAGCAGCCATGCGCCTGCGCACGGTCGGCCATCTGACGGCGGAGGCGGTTCGCAGCGTCCAGGACAACGGCCTGCTCAGCGTCGCCGCGATGAGCACCGTCGCGGTGTCCCTGCTGGTGTTGGCGGTGATCAGCCTGCTCGCCCTCAACATGCAGCACCTGACGCGGGTCATGGACGCCAAGGTCCAGGTGGTCGCCTACTTTTCCACCAAGGCGACGCCGGCCCAGGCGTCGGCGGCCGTGGCGCAGCTCCGGGCCCTGCCGCACGTCACCCGGGTGAAGTATGTGAGCCGGGCCGCGGCCCTGCGCCAGTTGGCCAACGAGTTCGGCCGCGACAAGACCCTCCTGCGCCAGGTGGAGACCCACAACCCCCTGCCGGACTCCGCGGATGTCTATGTCGACAAGACCATCCGCATCGCCGGGGTGGTGCGGGCCATGCAGAAGGTCCCAGGCGTTGCCTCGGTCCACGACGCGCAGGCGGTCGTCAACAAGCTGACCAACTTCACGCGCGCCGTGCGTTACCTGGGGTTGTTCCTGGTATCCGCCCTGGCCTTGGCGACCGTCATCGTGATCGGCAACACGGTGCGCGTCGCCGTCTACGCCCGGCGCGAGCAGATCGGCATCATGAAGCTGGTGGGGGCGACCAACGGGTTCATCCGTTGGCCGTTCTTCATCGAGGGGGCGATCCTCGGGCTCGGGGGCGCCGCGTTGAGCGGTGCCGTCGTCTGGTGGGGCTATCGCTGGCTCAACCACGCCGTGGCCGCCCTGGTGCCCTTCCTGCCCCTTTTGGCCCCGGCGCACCTCCTGCCGCACCTGGTGGAGACCCTGCTGGCGTCCGGCCTCCTGCTGGGGGCGCTGGGCAGCGCGATTTCCGTCCGCCGCCACCTCAACGTTTGAGTCCTCCGCCGCTCTCCCGCCGCCTGCGCAAGACTGAGTCCGGCGGTCTCGGCCATACAATGGCCGAGCCGCGCCC
>DAHWHT010000289.1 GCA_027335515.1 Clostridia bacterium | reverse complement strand
CGTCGGGGCCGGCGGCCGCCTGGGCTCCCGCGGCGCAGACGGCCGCGCGCGCCGCGGCGCCCGGCCCGGACGCCTCCCCGATGATGGGGCCCGAAAAGCCCAGGGCACCACGCAGCAGACCGGCGATGGTGGCCGGGCACTCGGCCGCGGGGCGGTCGCCGAAGGGCCCGGTCGGTTCGCGGCCGAGCCAGACGCCGTCGGTCAGCGGTAGCACCGCGGCAAGCGCCGGTGCCTCGGCGCGCTCCCAGTCCGCGAGGCAGGCGGGCCGTTCCAGCGGCGGGCGGGTGCGGTAGGGGGTGAGGATCCGCAGGCCGGCAGCCCGCAGGCCGCGGGCCAGCGCCGCCGCCACCGCGCCCACCAGTGCCGGGTGGTCGGCGATCCCATCCGGCGTGCCTCCCGCTGCGGCGAGGCATACCGGATCCAGAGGCGGGAGCAGGGCCGCGGAGGCACCCTGCGCCGCCAGACGCTGCCCCAGCACCCAGCCGGCCCGCTCGACGGCGGGATCCGCAGCGGCGCCGGCGGCCGCCATGGCCAGGGGACCCGGGCCGTCCCAGGCGGCAAAGGGGATGGAGCCTATGAACGCCACACCGGGGACCGCATCGCCGTCCAACCTGGCCGCAAGCGCCCAGCCTCCGCTGCCGACTTCGAGCGCGGGCACCCACACACCCACCATGCCGCCGCATCCGCCCCTCGCGTGATCCATTCCGCGCCACACGGCATTATCGCATGGCCGCCCAGGAGCCGCAGCCGTCCGCGCCCCGTGGGGGGGGCGCGTGCCGCCGTCCGCCTGGCGGCCGGTCACGACGCGGCCGGGACGGGGCGCAGCGGTCCGAGCACCGCCAGTTCGGCCAGACGGGGGTCGTCGGGGGGCGCCAGGACCCCGACCGCCGCGTTCGGCAGGGCGTTGCGCAGGGCGGCGAGGTAGCCGTCGGGCCACGGCGGTGCCCCAGGAGCGGAAAGGTCCAGCAGCAACGCGGGCGGCTGCGTCGCGACCGCCAGGGCGGCGGCGATCGCCCAGGTGCCGTGGTCGGGGCGCTGCAGGGAGACCGCCGGGGCGTCGGGGGGCGGAAGCTCCACATGGAAGGTGTCGCCGGCCCGGACCAACGTGTCGCGGTCCGCCAGGTCCGAAACCGCCAGGGCGGCCAGCGGCAGTTCGGGGGTCAGCCAGCCGATGCCACCCGATTCCAGCAATGCCTCCCGGGTGGCGGGCGCCTCCTCAGGCGCGGCCGCAAGCAGCCAGGCGCCCGTCGGGGACAGACCGCGCAGCGACACACCCGCGGCGGCACCGGGGGTGGGCGGAGCGGGTGGAGGGGAGACGCGGTCCTGGGGTTCATAGGCGGCGATTCGATCGACGTTGGCCAGCACCCCGTGGATGGCGACGTAGCTGCTGACCCCGCCGCCGAGGCTGACGTAGCGCTGGCCGAAGGCCGCCAGGGCGGTCAGCGTACCGAGCAGCAGGTGGCCGTGGAGGATGGCGAGGCCGCCCACACCCCAGAAGGCCAGGGTGAGCGCATTGCCCTCCAGGGCCTCGACGGTGCCGAACCAGTTGCCGCGCAGGGATTGGACGAGTCCAAGGCGGTAGAGGGCGTCGTTGAGCCGGTCGGCCACCCCCTGCCCCCGTGCCCCCGAGCCGTGCGCGCGGACCAAGAGCGCCTGCGGCAGGCGGCTGCTGGCACGGGTTGTGGTGGCCAGGGCGCCGACCACCGCGAAAATGCGTTCTTGCAGCCGGGCGTTGAGCCGCCCGGACCAGATGGTGACCAGCACGAAGGGGGCGACGACCGCCAGGGTCAGGATGCCAAACCGCGGAGCCATCGTCCACAGGAGAACCATCCCGGGGATGTTGGGGATCACCATCCAGGTAACCACCTTGATCACGGCGTCGGTGCCCGTGAAGACGGCGTTGACGTCGTTGATCACCCGCGAGGTCACCTCTGAGGGGGCGTGGGCCCGGAAGAAGGCCGGCGGCTGCTCCAGCAGCCGGCGGAAGAAGTCCTGGCGCAGTTCGCCGCACATGCGTTTGCCTGCCGCCTGAATGAAGGTGCTGGTGAACACCATGGTGCTCAGGCCGGTACCGACGGCGAGCAGGACCAGCAGCAGGACGGCGTGGTCGAGGACGGCCCCCTGGCGGCGCTGGATGCCGGTGTCGATGATCTGTCGGGTGATCAGCGGGGTGAAGGTGTGCGACAGGGTCGAGATGGCCTCGCCGAGCACCAGCACGACCAGCCAATAGACCCAGTAGCGGCGGACGTAGTCGAACAGGTGGCGGAACGGTTGCCAGAAGCGGGCCGTGTGGGTCGTCGCGTGCGTGCGCAGGCCGAGCGCCGCCCACAGGCCGCGGCCCGGGTCGGCCGCCAGTTGCGACTGGGGATCCGCCTGCCCGTCCTCGCGGTGGTCGAGCGGCGGGGTATCCACCGCGATCCGCTCGCCCGGCGGCAGGGCAGCGGGCGGCTTGCCCGGGGCGCACACCAGGGTTTGCGCGTCCGGCGCGCCGGTACCGGCCTGGGGCTGCACCCGGAGCACGGCCGCCTCCGGGGCTGACCAGCGCCCCGCGAGCTCCGCCGGTTCATACACCGCGCACCAAACCGGGGCGCCCGAGAGGCGGGCGGCCACCAGGGCGCAGCGGAAGCGTTCGGACGGCGCGAGCGCCGCGCAGGCGGTCTGCGGGTCCGGGGGCGCACTGCCTGCCCCAAACAGCGCCTCCCACGCCGGCGCAAAGCCGTCCGCCGCCGCCGGATCCGCCAACAGATCCCGGACCCGCTGGTCGGGCCCGGCCGCACAGGGGGTTACCAGGGCGACGGCGGCCCGGCGCCCGTCGGGGGCAAGCGATGCCAGGTTCACCCCGCCGGTTTCCACACTGCCCTCGTCCGGCGCGAGCCAACCGGTCAGCGCGGCGGCCAACCGCCACACGGTATCCTCGCCGGCACCGCCGGACAGCAGAACCGTCGCCGCGCCGCCCGCCGCGAGGGTCAACTGGAGATCCACCACCGGACGGCGGCCGTCCGGATCGGCCAGGCTGAGGTTGTTCACCCGATAGGGCCCCTCGCCCTGGCGGGGGAAGGTGGCCTCCGGCGGCGCGGCACCCTCCAGATCGCGGCCCACCCGGTCGGCCACCGCGGCGAGGCTGCGCAGTGAAAACCAGATCTCCGCGAGGTTGTGTATCGGCATCTCTGCCCGCGCCACCAGTGAAATCATGGCGATGAGCGTGCCGATCGTCAGGCCTCCGGCCAGGACGCGATGCCCACCGATGAACCACAGCAGGGCCGTCGTGCCGCCGAGTGTCATGCCAAAGAGGTTGTCGTACCAGTGGTAGAGCACGCGGGCGTAAATCGAGGCGTTGGTGAGCTCGCGATTCTGCCGACTGAAGGCGGCGGCGACGGATTGGCGTCTGCCCAGCACCCGGTCGCGCAGCACGGCCAGCGGCTGGGCGGTGCGCAGGACGAAGTCGGTGAGGCTGGCGAGGCGCTCATACTGCCGCTGCACGGCCCCGTAAATGATGCGCCCCCACCACAGCGCGATACCGACGGGCACCGGCAGGAAGACGAACGCCCAGGGGGCCAGGTGGGCGTTGAGCACGAACATGGCGACCACCGACGACAAGAGCGTGACGATGTTGTTGACGGAGGTGGTGGTCGTTGAAATCACGCCGGCGACCCCGGAAAAGACGGGGGAGTCTCCGCCGGCGACCCCGACCTCGTTGATTGCGCGGACCATGGTCGTCCCCGACCCCCGCCCCACCAGTTCGCCAAGGGGTAGCTCGCGCTGGCGGTTGAGGACGTCGGTGCGCAGCCGCCAGACGATGCGGCTGGTGGACCAGGCCGACAGCCAGCCATACACGGCGTGGATGGCTCCGAGCAGGACGAACAACAGCGCCAGGTGCCGGATATCGGCATAGAGCGGGGCGGCGGTGTGGGCGTGCAGGTCGACGTTGATGATGCGGCGGACGGTGAAGGCCGGCAGAACCCCGACCGCGGCCCCCAGGAAGATCGAGGCGACCAGACCGACGGCCGCCGGCCAGACGTAGCGGAAATACCCGAGCAGATGCCAGATGCCGGCGAGTCGGAGCGGCGTGCGTGGACGCACCTCCAGGGGACCGCCCACGTCGCGCCAGAAGCGGAATCCGTCCAGACGAAGCCGTGCGGCGAGTTTGGCGGCGGTGCTCGGTTCGCGAGACATTCACGTCCACCCCCTCGGCACGGATCAGGCACGTACGTCCATCCCTTTGGCGTCGGCGCGCCTCCGGCCTGCGGTGGAGGCGACGGACCTTTCGTGTGACTGCGGCGTTCCAGCGGCACCCGGTCGGTGGGGGCCGCCTCCCGGGAACGGCCTCCCTTCTGCGGTTGATCTGGGGGTTGCGCCGATCCCGGCTCGATGCCTTGGTTCTGGTTAGAAAAATGTGTACAAACCGATCGCTCGGTCTTCCACACGTCCGCCCGACCCGGCTTTCGCCCCTCTCGGCCTGAGATTTGCC
>DAHWHT010000285.1 GCA_027335515.1 Clostridia bacterium | reverse complement strand
GCGCCAAGGGACGCGGACGCGGTGCGGCCGGCCCCGCCTCCGGGGTGCAGTAGGGCGAAGGGGACACAGGCGATGCCGGACCGTTCTCAACGCGCCCGGCGTCGTCTACAATCGCATTGCGGCGGGGCCGTCCGCCGTTCACCCCGACCCGGCGGCCTCGCCCGGGGCGGGCAAGCCAATGGGCCATCGGGAGGCGCTGCCATTGGCGCACGAGGCGCTGCCGCCGGGACTGCGGTCGGAGGTCGGCCCGGCGCTGCCGAGGCGGCTGTTCGCACCCGTCGAATGGCTCTTTCGCCGCCTGGAACACAGCCAGCCGGTACCCGGGTCGCGCGGCACCTTCCTGGTCGCGTGCCACCGGTACCTCGGCCGACCCGTCTCCCTGCCGGACGGCGTGACGATCCGCCATGGCGACCGCGTGGCCGAGATCCACTTTTGGAACGAGCGTTTCGCCCAACGCGAGGCCACCGACACCCGCAGCCTCACCTGGTCCGTGATGCGCGACCTGCGCGCCGACCTGGGCTGTCTGGCCGAGGCCATGCGCGACGGATCGGTCGCGGCGGGGGTGCGCGCGGTGTACGGGGCAAGCCCGATCGCCGCGGCCGCGGCCCGGTTCGGCTTCACCGTGCGCCCACTGCCCCCCGGCCTGCGCCGCACCGTGCTCACCCTCTGGCAACGCAGCCTGCGCCGCGCCTTTCGTCCGCTTGCGGCCCGAGCGGACACCCGCGCCGACACCACCGAGATGTGGATGAGCGCCGATGCGTTCCTGCGGCGCTTTGCGGACGGCGCGCGCCATCCGCAACCCCCGACGGTGCGGTAGACTGGGCGGGCGGCGGCAGACGTGGCCACCGTGCGCCGCAGCGGCGGCGGGAAGGGGGCGGGGCCGGCATGCGCTCGGGCGCGGCCGGCGGACAGGCTTGAGTCTGATGGCCACCCTGGCTCAGGTTTCGCACCACCTGGTCCAGCAGGATGGGCTGGCGGGTGTGGTCGTGGCGATGACCCTTGAAAGCGCCGGGGTCCCCCTGCCGAGCGAAGTGGTCATGCCTCTGGCGGGATTCGTCAGCGGCGGCGTATCCGGGTTGGTGGCGGTCATCGCCGCCGGCACGGTGGGCAACGTCCTGGGGTCCTGGATCGGCTACGCGGTCGGCGCCGCCGTCGGCAGCGGCTGGCGGGGCGGCCGCTGGCTGCGCCGCGACCACTGGGAGGCCGCCCACCGCTGGTTTCAGCGCCACGGCGACCGCGCCGTCTTCATCGGGCGGCTGCTGCCGGTGATCCGCACCTACATCTCGTTTCCGGCCGGCGCCGCGGGCATGCCCCTGGGTCGCTTCACCCTATACACCCTGCTGGGTTCCCTGCCCTGGTCGGCCGCGCTGGCGCTGGCCGGCTACGCCCTGGGATCCCACTGGCAGGCGGTCATCCCCTGGTTCGACCGCTACTCCCTCATCACCCTGGCCCTGACTGCGGCGGTCGCGGCCGTGTGGCTGGCGCGGGCCCGGCGGCGGCCGACCTGAGCCGGCGGCCGCCTCAAAGCGCGCCGCCCATGTCGGGCCGCCACTGGGCCCCGGGGAAGCGGACCGCGTCGACCGCCGCGTAGGCGCGCTCTTTGGCGCGCGCCAGATCGCCCCCGCGGCCGACCAGGGTCAGCACGCGCCCCCCCGCCGTCTGCCAGCGGCCGTCCCAGCGGGTGGCGGCGTGGAAACACAGCACATCATCGTAGCCCGGGACCTGGCCGTCCGGACCCAACCCGGCGATGGGCACCCCGGACTCCGGCGACGCCGGATAGCCGGGCGCGGCAAGGACCACCCCGAAGGCCGCCCCAGGACCCAGCATGGTCCGACCCCCGCCCAGCTCACCGCGGGCCGCCGCCAGCCATTCCTGCGCCACGTCCCCGCCGACTAGGGGCAAAAGCGACTGCGCCTCCGGATCCCCGAAACGGCAGTTGAACTCCAGCACCCGCGGCCCCGCCGCGGTCAGCATCAACCCGGCGAAGAGAAAGCCGACAAAGGGACACCCCTCGCCGGCCAGTCCGGCCACGGCGGCGTCCAGCAGGTCACAAATGGCCGTTTGCGCCTCGGCGTCCACATCCGCGACCGGGGTGAAGGCCCCCATGCCCCCGGTCATCGGCCCGAGGTCCCCGGCGAGCAGGCGCTTGTGGTCGCGCGCCACCCCGTAAAAGCGGGCAGTGCGGCCGTCACAGAGGGCAAAGGCCGAGACCTCCCGGCCCTCCAGGAACTCCTCGAAGACGACCGGCCCCCGCGCGGCGAACGCGGCCGCGGCCTCCACGGCCTGCGCCCGCTCCGCGGCGACCACGACCCCCTTGCCGGCGGCCAAACCGTCGGCCTTGATCACCGCCGGCAGCGGCCAGCCGCCGGCAACATCCAGCGCCTCGTCCAGGGTCGCGCACACCTGGGTCTGCGGCGCGGGCAGACCGTGGCGGTGGCAAAAGGCCATGGCCCATGCCTTGCTGCCCTCGATCCGCGCGGCCGCCGCCGACGGCCCCAGGACGGCCAGGCCCTCGGCGCGCAACCGGTCCGCGATGCCGTCGCACAGGGGCTGCTCCGGGCCGACCACCACGAGGTCGATCCGTTCGCGCAGCGCCATCCCGGTCAGGCGGTCCAGGTCCGTGGCGGCCACCCCCCGGCAGCGCGCGACCTGACCGATACCTGGATTCCCCGGGGTGACGCTGACGTCTTCCACCGAAGGGCAGAGGGCCAGCCTCCACGCCAGGGCGTGCTCACGCCCCCCCCCGCCGACCACCAGGACGCGCACCGGCATCTTCCCCCGTCCCGCCGTTCAGTGGCGAAAGTGGCGGATCCCCGTGACCACCATGGCCAGACCCGCACCGTCGCAGGCCGAAATGGACTCGGCGTCCCGCACGCTGCCCCCGGGCTGCACGATCGCGGTAATCCCGGCCGCTGCGGCGGCCGCCGCCACATCGCCAAACGGGAAGAAGCCGTCCGAAGCCAGCACCGCGCCCCGCACCCGTTCGCCCGCCTGGCCCAGGGCGGCCCGGGCGGGATCGATGCGGTTGGGCTGGCCGCCGCCGACGCCGAGGGTCTGGCCGCCGCCGGCCACCACGACGGCATTGCTGCCGACCGACCGCACCACCTCCCAGGCGAAGGCCAGGTCGCGCAGCTCGGCCGCCGTCGGCGCCCGGCGCGTCACCACCTTCCAGGCGGCCACATCCGCCGTCAACCGGTCCTCGTCCTGCAGCAGCAGACCACCGGAGATGCGCCGCACGCGGTAGTCCAACGGCCGGTCGGCATCCGGGGCCGGGCAGGACAGCACGCGCAGGTTCTTTTTCATCTTGAGTGCCGCCGCGGCCTCCGCCGTCACCTCCGGGGCGATCAGCACCTCCAAAAAGAGGTCCCCCAGCTCCGCGGCCGTCTCGGCGTCCAGGGGGCGGTTCCAGGCGACGACCCCGCCGAAGATGGAGACGGGGTCGGCCTGGCGGGCCCGGCGGAAGGCCTCCGCCGCATTGCCGCCCAGGGCCACGCCGCAGGGCCCCGCGTGTTTGACCGCCACCGCCGCCGGTTCCCCAAAGCGCCACACCAAGTCCCAGGCCGCATCCGCATCCATCAGGTTGTTGTACGAGAGCTCCTTGCCCTGCAGCTGCTTGGCGTCGACCAGCCCCGGCGAACCCGGCAGGGCGTCGCGGTACAGCGCCGCCCGCTGGTGGGGGTTTTCCCCGTAGCGCAGGTCCATGGCCCGCACGTAGCCCAGGGGCAGGTCCGACGGGAAGGACGGCGACTCCGTCCGCAACTCCCCAAGGGGCTGTCCGCCCGCAAGCCAGGCGGCGATCGCCGCGTCGTAGGTGGCGGTGTGGCGGAAGGCCGCCAGGGCCAGGCGCCGGCGGGTCTCGGAACGCAGGCCCCCGGCGCGCAGTTCGCCCAGCACCACGTCGTAGTCGGCCGGCCGGCACACCGCCGCGACGTGCGCATGGTTTTTGGCGGCCGCCCGCAACAGGGCCACCCCGCCGATGTCGATCGTCTCAATACCCGGCCGCTGGCGGAAGGGGTAGAGGTTGACGACCACGAGGCCGAAGGGCTGCGCCCCCAGCCGCTCCAGGTCGGCCATGTCCTCCGGCCGGTCCGGCCGGGCCAGGATGGCCGCGTGGATCTGCGGTTGCAGCGTCTTGACGCGGCCGCCGAGGACCTGCGCGATCCCGCCCAGGTCCTCCACGCCGCGCACGCCCACCCCGGCGTCCTCCAGCGCCGCCTGGGTCCCGCCCGAGGCGAACACATCCCAGCCCAGTTCCGTCAGACCCTGGGCGAACGGCACAAGGCCCGCCTTATCCGAAACCGAAATCAGCGCCCTGGGCACCCTACATCCTCCCCCGTCTCCACCGCCGGCAGGATGCGCACCCGGCGCCCCTCCAGGCGCAGCCGCCCCTGGGCCGCGAGGCGCACCACCGCGGGCAGCAACCGCCACTCCGCCTCCTGAATGCGCCGGTGCAGCGTCTCGGCGGTGTCGTCCTGGCGCACGGGCACCGGCTCCTGCAGGATGACCGGTCCCGTGTCCACGCCCTCGTCGACGAAATGGACCGTGCACCCACTGTAGCGGACCCCGTACTCCAGCGCCTGCCGCGGCGCGTCCAGACCCGGAAAGGCCGGCAGCAGCGATGGATGCACGTTGATGCAGCGTCCGCGCCAGACGGCGAGGTAGGCCGGTCCGACGATGCGCATGAACCCGGCGTGCACCACCAGATCGGCGTCGGCCTCCGTGAGGCTCGCGCTGAGCGCCGCGTCAAAGGCCGCACGGTCCGCGAAGTCGCGCGGCCGCACCACGCGCGTGGGCACCCCGGCCCGGCGGGCCCGCTCAAGGGCACCCGCCGACCGCCGATCGGCCACCACCCGCACCACCCTGGCCGGCCACGGACCGGCCGCCTCCGCGTCCAGCAACGCCTGCAGGTTCGTCCCGCCACCGGAAACCAACACCGCCACGCGCAGGGCACTCACCGAAAGCGCACCCGCCCCTCGCCCGCCACCAACCGCCCGATGCACCGCGCCCCCGGCGAAAGCGAACAGACCGCCGCGGCCTCCGACGGCGGCACGATCAGACAAAAGCCGATGCCAAGGTTGAACACGCGCCGCATCTCCTCCGCCCCGATCCCTCCCAGTTCCGCCAGCCAGTCAAAGACCGGGGGACGGTCCCAACTGCCCTCATCCAGCACCGCGTCGACGCCGTCCCCCAACGCGCGATCGAGGTTGCCGGGCAACCCCCCGCCGGTGATGTGGGCCATGCCGCGCACCGTCGCCCCCGACGCGCACACCCGCTCCACGTCTCCGCTGTACAGCGCCGAAACGGTCAGGAGCATGTCGGCGTGCGCCCGCGGGTCGGTACCGGTGCGCTCAAGGATGCGGCGCACCAAGGAAAAGCCGTTGGTGTGCAGGCCGGAACTCGGCAGACCCACCACCACGTCCCCCGGCTGGCCGCACGGCCGGATCAACCGGTCGCGCTCGACGACGCCGATCAGCGTGCCGGCCAGGTCCCAGGCGCCCTCCCGATACACCTCCGCCAGCTGCGCCGTCTCCCCGCCCACCAGGGCGCAGCCGGCCTGGCGACAGGCGGCCGCCACCCCTTCGAGGCAGTCCCAGGCAGCCTCCGGATCGAGCCGCTGCACGGCCAGGTAGTCGAGAAAGGCCAGCGGCCGCGCGCCGGTCGTCGCCACGTCGTTGGCGCAATGGACGACGACGTCCTGCCCCACCTCGCCGAAGCGTCCGCAGGCCGACGCCAGGAGCACCTTGCTGCCCACCGAATCCGTGCTGGCCACCAACACGGCGTCGCGGATCCCCGCCGGCAGCGCAAAGGCGCCGGCAAACAGCCCGACACCCCCCTGCGACCACGGACGCACCGTCGTCGCCGCCAGGGGACCCAGACGCCGCACCAACGCGGCATGGGCGTCCAGGTCCACCCCCGCCGCGCGATAGGCGGCCGCCCCTGCCGCACCCGCGTCTGCCTGGTCCACCTCAGCCACCGGATCCCCTCCCCCCGTCGCTCAGGTTCGCGGCCCGCCGCAGGCGCCGCGGAGCGCATCGCTTGGCTCCACCGGGTATCGACCGTCGAAGCAGGCGGTGCAAAAGCCCCCGCCGCCCGCCGCCTGCTCCGCATCGGACAGGTCCAGGAAGGCCAGGCTGTCCGCCCCGACGATGTCCGCCATCTCCCGGGCGCTGCGCTCGGGCGCCAGCAACTCCCCGCGCGTCGGGATGTCGATACCGTAGTAGCACGGATGGATGAAGGGCGGCGAAGCCACGCGCAGGTGCACCTCGACCGCACCGGCCCGCCGCACCAGCCCGATCAGGTGGCGCGAGGTCGTGCCCCGCACCACGGAGTCCTCCACCAGCACCACGCGCCGACCCGAGAGAACGGACGGCACCGCGTTGAGCTTCATGCGCACGGCAACCTCGCGCAGGTCCTGGCTGGGCTGAACGAAGGTGCGCCCCACATAGCGGTTCTTGATCAGCCCAAGCTCGTAAGGGATCTGGGCCTGCTCGGCGTAGCCCACCGCGGCGGAGATGCCCGAATCCGGCACCCCCACCACGACATCGGCGGCCACCGGCGCACGCAGGGCGAGGCGGCGGCCCATCTCCTTGCGCACCAGGTGGACGTTATGCCCCTGCAGTTCGCTGTCGGGCCGCGCCAGATAGACGAACTCAAAGAGGCAGAGGCGCCCGCCGGGGCTCGGCATGCGGCGCACCGTACGCAGGCCCTCGCGGCCGAACTCGGCCACTTCCCCAGGCTGCAGCGCGCGCAGCGGGGTGGCGCCGATGGCATCGAGCGCGCAGGACTCCGACGCGGCCACCAGCGCGCCGTCGAGTTGGCCGAGCACCATGGGCCGTATCCCGTACGGGTCCCGGCACAACCAGATGCGGTCCGAGGAGGCGATGGCCAGGCTGTAGGCACCTTCGACGCGCGCCAGGGCGGCGGCCAGGGCCGTGCCGACGTCCCGCGCCTGGGATCGCGCCATCAGGTGGGCGAGGATCTCGGTATCCGTCGTCGTCTGGAAGATCGAGCCGTCCGCCTCGCACTCGGCGCGCAACCGGGCGGCGTTGGTCAGATTGCCGTTATGGGCGATGGCCACCGTGCCAAGTCGATAGTGCAGCAGCAGGGGCTGGGCGTTGCCCGCGACGCTGGCGCCCGTCGTGGCGTAGCGCACATGGCCGACGGCCAGATTCGGCCGCAGGGCGTCCAGGGCGTCCAGGTCCGCGGCCCGCAGGGCGTCGCCCACCAATCCGGGGCCCCGCCGCACCTCCAGGCGCTCGCCGTCCCCGGCCGCGATGCCGGCGGCCTCCTGGCCGCGGTGCTGCAGGGCAAAGAGGGCGCAGTAGGTGAGCCGGACGGGGTCCGGGTGCCCGTAGACCGCAAACACCCCGCACGCGTGGCGGATGCCCGCCAGGGGCCCCGTCGGGCTCAGCCGTCCGTCGGTCGGCCGTCCAGCCATTGGCCCACGGCCCCCTTCCATACCGCAAGTTCGCTTTCCCCGAGGTCGCACACGAGGCGTCCGCCGACCGCCAGCCGCAGGCGCGCGCCGCCGGCAAGCGTGCGGCCGACGGGCCGGCAGGCCAGACCCTCACGGGCGCAGCGCTCCCGCAGACCGGCCAGCGCCGACGCGTCCAGGGTGACCACCACCCGGCCCGGCCCCTCGCCAAACAGCAGGCTGTCCAGCCGCGCCGCCGGCCCCCGTCCCCGGGGGGCGGGCAGGTCCACCTCCAGGCCGATACCCGCGCAGCCCGTCAGGACGCACTCGGCCAGGGCCACCGCCAGCCCCCCCTCCGCCGCGTCGTGGGCGGACGCCAACCCGAGTGTGGAATCCCCGAGCACCGCCAGCAAACCGCGCTCCACGGGCCACTGCGGACGCAGCGGCCGCCCAACGGACCGTCCAAAGCGCAGCACCTGATACTCGGAACCGTCCAGGCGGGCCCGGCCCGCCGGGCCCAGCAGGCAGACCACCTGTCCCGGGGCCGCCGCGCCGCTGCCGCGGGCTGCGGCGGCATCCTCCAGCACGCCCAGCATCCCGATCGCCGGCGTCGGCTGGATACCGCGGCCGGCGGTCTCGTTATACAGGCTGACGTTGCCGCCGGTCACCGGGATGTCCAGGCGCCGGCAGGCCGCCGCCATGCCGTCGATGGTGCGCACCAGCGCCCCCATCACCGTCGGCCGCTCCGGATTGGCGAAGTTGAGGCAGTTGGTGATGCCAAGCGGACGCCCCCCGGCGCACGCGACGTTGCGTGCCGCCTCGGCAACCACCAGTGCGGCTCCGACATACGGCTCCAGGGCACAGAAGCGTCCGCCCATATCCAGCGACAGGGCGATGCCCCGACCCGTCGGCCGGTGGCGGAGCACGGCGGCGTCGCCAACCCCCGGCGAAAGCACGGTGTTCGTCTGCACCTGGTGATCGTATTGCCGATAGAGCCAGGACTTGCTGGCGATGGTGGGCCGCGCCAAAAGGGCGAGCAGCGTTGCCGCGACCTCGCCCGGGCGCAGGTCCCGTTGCCGGGGACCGGGAACCCAGGCCGTCGGTACCCGCGGACGGGTCTGCCGCCGCCGGTAGCGCGGGGCGCCGTGGCTGAGGGCGGCGGCGGGGATGTCGGCGACCACCGCGCCGTGGAGCCGCACCCGCAACTGCCCGTCCCCGGTCACCATGCCGATGCGGGCGCACTGCAGGCCAAAGCGTTGGCAAACGGCCTCGACCGCCTCCACGTCCGCCGGGGCGGCGACGGCCAGCATCCGTTCCTGCGACTCGGAGAGCATCACCTCGTAGGGTGTCATGCCCTCCTCCCGGCAGGGCACCGCCTCGATGTCCAGGACCACGCCGGTGCCCGCCCGACCGGCGGTCTCCGAGGCGGCGGAGGTGATGCCGGCCGCCCCCAGGTCGTTGAGCCCGCGCAGCAGGCCGCGCGTCGCCAACTCCAGCGACGCCTCGATCAGCAGCTTGCCCACAAACGGGTCCCCAACCTGCACCGCCGGCCGCAGCCCGGCCGCCTCCGTCGCGAAGCTGCGCGAGGCCAGGAGGCTGGCACCGTGGATGCCGTCACGCCCCGTGCGGTTGCCGATCAGCAGCACGGCGTTGCCGGGACCCGGCGCCGCGCCCCGCTGCAGGTGACGCGTCTCGAGGTAACCGACGCACAGGACGTTGACGAGCGGGTTCCCTTCGTACGCCGGATCGAAGGCCGTCTCGCCGCCCACAGTCGGCACGCCGACGCAGTTGCCGTAATGGGCGATGCCCTCGGTCACCCGCGCCGCCAGGTAGCGGTTGCGCCCGCCGTCGGGCGGGCCGAAGCGCAACCCGTCGAGCAGGGCCACGGGGCGGGCCCCCATGGTGAAGATGTCGCGCAGGATGCCGCCCACCCCGGTCGCGGCGCCCTGGAAGGGCTCGACCGCAGAGGGGTGGTTATGAGACTCCATGCGCAGCGCAACCGCGTGCCCGTCGCCAAGGTCCAGCACGCCCGCGTTCTCACCCGGACCCACCAGCACCTGCGGCCCCTGGGTGGGCAGCCGCCCGAGGAAGGCCCTCGAGGACTTGTAGGAGCAGTGCTCCGACCACATCGCCCCGAACATGCCGAGTTCGACGTCGTTGGGCTCCCGGCCCAGACGGCCGCAAATGTCGCGATATTCGGCCGCCGTCAGCCCGACCTGGGCCCAGACCGGCATCCCCGCCGCCCGTTCAGCCACGGGCAACCGCTCCCGCGTGCGCCGACGCCGACCAGCGCAGGGCGGAGCGCAAGAGGAACCGGCCGTCGGTGCCGCCGAGCAGGGCCTCGACGGCGCGCTCCGGGTGCGGCATCAGGCCCACCACATTGCCCTCGGGGTTGCACACCCCGGCGATCTGATCGAGCGAACCGTTGGGATTGGCGGCGTCGACGGCATCCCCGGCCGCGTCGCAGTAGCGCAGGACGGCGCCGCCGCGCGCCGCCAGGGCCGCCAGTTCGTCGGGCGGCAGCCAGTAGCGGCCCTCGCCGTGGGCGATGGGCAGCCGCAGCCGCTGCCCCGCCGTGCACGCCCCGGTCCAGGCCGTGCGGGGGTTGTCGACCCGCACCGTCACACCCCCGCAGATAAACCGCAGATCGCGGTTGCGCCCGAGCACCCCCGGCAGGAGTCCCGACTCACACAGGATCTGAAAGCCGTTGCAGATGCCAAGGACGGGCAGCCCACGCCCCGCGGCGGCGACCACGGCACGCATGGCGGGCGAAAAGCGGCACAGGGCCCCGCAGCGAAGGTAGTCGCCATGGGCGAAGCCGCCCGGAAGGATGACCACATCCGCGCCGCCGAGGTCCGCCGTCTCATGCCAGAGGAGTTCGACCGCACCGCCCGTCGCCTGCTCCCAGGCCCAGGCGGCGTCGGCGTCGCAGTTGCTTCCAGGAAACACGATCACCGCGGCCCGCATCGCCACGCCCCCCGCCCAGCCCAACCTAACGCGCCCGATCCGCCCGCGGCTTGGCCGCGCGCGACCGGCCGCCGGCCGGCCGCACGGCGGTGACCGCCACCCGGTAGGTCTCCATCACGGGGTTGGCGAGCAGCGAGGCGCACATGCGTTCGACCTCCGCCTCGGCCGCGGCCGCGTCCGCCGCCTCGAGTTGGATCAACAGATGCTTGCCGACCCGCACGTCGCGCACGCCGGCGTGTCCCAGGGAATGCAGCGCCGCGCCCACGGCCTGTCCCTGCGGATCCAATGCCGCCGGCTTGAGGTGCACCTCCACCGCCGCGAGGAACCGCCCCAATCCCTACGCCCCCCCGTCGGCGAGCCCGAGCGCCGTATAGATCTCCGGAACAAACCGCAGCTGGTGGCCCAGGTCGAAACAGCGCTCCAGTTCCGGCGATCCGATGGCGGCCGCGACCCGCCCGTCGCCGCGCAGCCGCGTCGCAAAATCGGGCCCCTGGGGGTCCTCCCATGCCGCCATCGCGTGCCCCTGGACCAGCCGGTAGGCCTCCTCGCGCCCGAGCCCGCCCGCGATCAGGGCGAGCAGCACCTGCCCGGAGGCCCACAGACCGCGGGTCCGCGAGAGGTTGGCCGCCACCGCCTGGGGGTAGACGTGCAGGTCGGACAGGATGTCGCGCATCAACGCCAACATGTAGTCCATGGCGATCGCGCTGTCCGGCAGAATCAGGCGTTCCGCCGAGGAATGGGAGATGTCGCGCTCATGCCAGACCACCTGGTCCTGCAGGGCGACCATGGCGTTGCCGCGCAGCAGCCGCGCCAGCCCCGAGATGCGCTCGCACTTTTCGGGGTTGCGCTTGTGCGGCATGGAACTGGATCCCTTCTGGCCGCCGCGGAACGGCTCTTCGAGCTCCCGCACCTCGGTGCGCTGCAGACCGCGGATCTCCGTGGCCATGTAGTCCAGCGAACCGGCCAGGACCGCCAGGGTGCACACCCAGGCGGCGTGCCGATCGCGGGGTACGATCTGCGTCGCGCCGCGCGCCGGCGCCAGGCCGAGCCGGGAACAGACCGAGGCCTCCAGCCGCGGGTCCAGGCCGGCGTAGGTGCCGACGGGACCCGACAGCTTGCCGACGGCGACCTCGGCGCGCGCCTGGAGCAGCCGCGCCCGGCTCCGCTCCAGCTCGGCGTGCCAACGCGCAAACTTCAGCCCGAGCGTCACCGGCTCGGCGTGAACCCCGTGGGTGCGGCCGATCGCCGGCAGGTCCCGGTAGCGCTCCGCCTGCACGGCGACGGCCGCCTGCGCGGCGGCCACACCCACAAGCAACCGGTCCGTCGCCCGGGTCAACTGCAGGCACAGGGCCGTATCCACCACGTCGTTGCTGGTCAGGCCAAAATGCAGCCAGCGCCCGGCCGGACCGGCCGTCTCCGCCACCGCCTCCACAAACGAGGCCAAATCATGCCCGGTGCGCGCCTCCAATTCGGCCACGCGCACCGGATCCAGGCGCGCCCGCGCCCGCAGCGCCGCCGCGTCCTGC
>DAHWHT010000276.1 GCA_027335515.1 Clostridia bacterium | reverse complement strand
CGCGGCGCAGGCGCGCCAGGGCCGCGCCGGCCCCAGCGGGCGGGGCTCCAGGCGCACGGCGCCCGCGCGGAGGGTGAGCCGAACCGCGACGGGGCCGGTGGTGCCCAGACGCGCAGCGGCCCGGGCCAGCTCCGGTCGGTCGGGGAGCCGTGGGGGCAGGGTGTGGCCGAGCGCCGCGGCGGACGAAAGCAGTCGCCGGCGGTGCCATGGCCAAAGCGGCACCCGGCCGTCGGCGACCCGCACCGTTTCGATCAGTCCCGGGGGGGTCACGCCAAGACCACGCCCAGCGCCCGCAGCACGCTGCGCGCCTTGAGGCGGGTCTCCGCATACTCGCGGGCCGGGTCCGAGTCGGCGGTGATGCCGCCCCCGGTGCCGTAGAGGCTGCCGACGGGCGTGGAGACCAGGGTGCGGATGGCGATGTTCCATTCCAGGTCGCCGCCGTCGTCGCACCAGCCGATGCTTCCCGTATACACCCCGCGCGCGTCGGTTTCCAGGCCGGCGAGCAGGCCGACGGTGCGCCGTTTGGGGGCGCCCGTCACGGATCCGCCCGGCAGAAGGGCGCAGAGCAGTGCGCCCGCCGGACCGGGCACGTCCGCCTCCACGGTGGCGACCAGATGGCAGAGCCCGGGATGGCGCTCCACGGAAAAGAGCTCGCGCACGCGCACACTGCCGGTCGTCGCCACCCGTCCCAGGTCGTTGCGCTCCAGGTCGACGATCATCGTCAACTCGGCGCGTTCCTTGGGGTCGATGGCCAGGGCGGCGGCATCCGTCAGGCTGTGGCCGCGCGTCCCCTTGATGGGTCGGGTGCAGGCGCGGACGCCGCGGCGGCGCACGAGCAACTCCGGAGAGGCGCAGAGCACCCAGCAGGGCCCATCATGGATCAGCGCCCCGTACGGGGCCCGCTGTTGCGCGCGCATGGCGGCATAGGCGCCCGCGGGGTCCGTCAGCCGCTCCAGCTTCAGCCGGTACGTGAGGTTGGCCACGAAGGAGTCCCCGGCCCGGATCCAGCGCTGGACCTCGCGGACCTGGGCGGCGTGGACGGCCGGAGAGGGTCCCGCGTGCAGGACGCGCGGGGCGGGTGCGGGGCGGGTGGCCAACGGGGGGGCGTGGTGGCGCGCCCGTTCCAGCCGGGAGCGCCAGGCACCCGCCGATTGGGCGCCCGCCCGGCCGCGGCCCACGGCCCAGGCCCGGCCGCGTCCGTGGTCAATGATCAGCGCGGATGGGTAGTGGGCGAGCATCGCCACGGGGTGGGTGGGGCGCCGCGTCGGTTCGATCCCAAGCAGCGGCAGGGTTGCCTCATAGGAAAGGTAGCCGGCCCAACCGCCGGCAAAGCCCCAGGGACCACCGGGCGCCGCGCCGCCCCCCGCGCGCAGGGCGCCCCAGATTCCGTCCGGGTCCCGCAGCAATTGGTCCGGGTCCACCAAAAGCACGGAGTGGCCGCCGCGGCCGCCGCGATCAAACCAAAAGCCGTGTGCGCTGGAGCGTAGCACATGGAGGCAGACCTCCGGCGGGGGGGCCTGACCGGCGTCGAGGACGGTGGTGTCCCCGGTGCGTGCGATGGCCATGGGGAGGGGATTCGCGCTTGCGCGCCATTTCCCCCTGTGGGCCCAGGGCTTGAAATGCGTTTGCCGAACTGCCAGCCGGATGGGGGGCCATCGCCATGCGGGCCGTCTGGGTGCGCACCGTCGTCATCCTGGTGGTGCTGACGCTGGTCGCGGCGGACCGCGCCGTCTGGTGGTGGCTGTTGGCGCTACTGACCGCCTGGGCCGCGGCTGGCCTGCTGGTGGAGCGGGGGCTTGGTTCGCTCGGCGTGCGCCAGGCCCTTGCCGCGCGCGACGCGGTGGTGGGCCAGCGCGTCACGGTCCACCTGCGTCTGACGAACGGCGGCTGGCTACCCATACCCTGGATCCGTGTGCGGGAGGCCGTGTCGTCCCGGTTGCGCCGGCGACCACCGGCATGGTTGCTGTCCCTGCCACCGGGATATACGGCGGAGGTGCGCTTCGACGTGGTGCCCCGCAGGCGGGGCGTCTACCGCCTGGGCCGGGTTGAGCTGGAGACGGGCGACTGGTTCGGCCTGTGGAGCCGGGCGGGCGACGTTGAGGTGCCATTGTGGCTGACCGTGTTTCCCCGGCCGGCCCCGCCGGCGGTGCTGCCGCCGCCGCCCAGACAGCCGCAGGGCCAGCGGGTACGGCCGCTGAGCCCGTTCCGGGCTCAGGAGGCCGCGGGGTTGCGCCCGTACCAGTCGGGCGATCCCCTGCGCTGGGTGGATTGGAAGGCGACCGCGCGGGTCGGGTCGCCGGTCGTTCGCCGTTTCCCGCCCGTGCGGGACCGTGCCAGCGTCATCGTCCTGGACCTGCGCCCCGGGGTTTGGCCGGAGTCGGAGCGGGACGCGTGGGTCGAGGCCGCCGTCGCCCTGGCGGCGGGCTGGGCGATGCGCGCCTGGGAGGCGGGGGAACCGACCGGATTGTTTGCCTGCGGTTGCGGCGCCGGCCAGGAACCCGCGGCGCCGGCGGGCCGCACCCAGCCGACCGCCCCCCGGGGTGGTGACGACGCGCCCCCGACCGGTGCCGTGCGCGTCGCCCTGGCGGCGCGGTTGGATCCGCAGCATCGTCGCCAACTGTTGCGAACGCTCGCCTGGCTTGAACCCGGCGACGCGCCCGGCTTCAGCAGGGATGCCGTGGCGGCCCTGGGACGGCTGGCGCCCCAGTCCTCGGTCGCGTGGGTCACCGGAACGGCGGACGGCGAGGTGATGGAGGCGACGGCCGCCGCCGCGCGGTTCGGGCATGCGGTTGCGGTGATTGCGGCGCGCGGGGGCGCGACCGCCCGGGCCGCGCCTGGCGTGACGGTCTGGCCTTTGCAAAGGGTTGGGGTGGCGCCATGAGCGGGCGTGGCCGTCTCGGGCATTGGGCCGCTGCGCTGTTTGCGGCACCACTGATCGCTGGGCTGGCGGGGTTGGCGGATGCCGGCTGGGTGCGACTGTTTCCGGGACTGGGGGTGGCGGTGCCGTGGCTGGTGGGGGCGGCGGCGCTCGTCTGTCTGGCCGTCGTCGTGCCGGCCCTGCATCCGCGCTTTGGCCGCTGGGGTGAGACGTTGGCGGCGTTGCCCCCGGTCTTGCCGCTCGGACTGGCCGTGCTGCTCGCCCCGCCCACGGGCGGCCGGGGCCTGCTGCGGCTGGGCTGGGCGGCCAGCCTGCTGCTTCTGGCGTGGGTGCAGTCGCGCGGTCTGGTTCGGAACACCGGCCGGCGCGGCCCCGCTGCGGAAAGCGCGCTCGTTGCCCTGGGCGGGCTGGTCGTGACCGGCGCCATACGGGTGGTGGTGGACCGCGCCTTGGGTAGCGGCATGGGGGTGACGGGCAGCGCGCTGGCCGCGATGGTCGGAGCCGCCGCGCTTTTGTGGGCGGCCCTGGCCTGGCAGGCGACGGTGGTGCGCCGGTCGGTCGCGGCCGGGGCGCAGGTGGACCGGGGCTTTCGTCGGGAGTGGTGGCTCACACTTCCAGCCGTGGTGGCCGTCAGCCTCTTGCCCGGCGCGCTGGTGCCGACCTATCCGGCTCCGCTGCGGGGCAGCGGCATGGGGCGTTTGGTGGTGCGGTTCATCGAGGTTACGGCGGGTCGCTCGCCGCGCCTGCCCACGTCCGCGGTCGCCGCGGTGGAGGCGGGTCGTGCCGCCGGGACCACCGGGGTGTGGCTGGCGGTGGGTTGCCTGCTGGTGTTGATCCTGGTCTGGCCGGCGCGTCCCCTGCTGGAGCGGTTGCTCGACCGGCTGGTGGGGATGACCAGCCTGACGCCGCCGCCCACGCCGCCGTGGCGCCAGCGTCTGCGCGGCTGGTGGCTGGCGCTGCGCGAGGGGTGGTTGCCCCGGCGCCCCGCCCGGATGCCGGCCGCCGGGCGGCGGTGGCGGTCCCTGCCGCCGGATCCGGGTCCGAGGATCGCCGTGCCCGCCGGCCGCGCGCCGGGGGTGGTGCCGCAAGGGGAGCGGGAGCGCGTGCGGGCGGCCTATGCGCGCTTCCTGCGGGCGGCGCGGGGCGCAGGGTTGGCCCGCGCCCCGGCGCACACGCCCCGCCGCTTTCTCGCCTGGGTGGGGTCACGGGCCGCGGCGGTGCGCTTTCCACTGGAGACGCTGACCGGGCGGTATGAGCGTGCCCGCTACGCGGATGCACCGGTGTCGTCCGAGGAGTCGGAGGCGGCCGAGCACGAGGCCCGTGCCGCCGCGTACGTCCTGGATGTGGCGCAGTTGCAGTTGCGGCGCACCCGGGAGGGCCCGGCCGAGGCCGGCCTGCGTTGGACGGCGCCGCGGGGTGTGGATGCGTTGCGGCGCCGCGGGGGGTCGGGTCCGTGACCCCGCCGCAGGGTTTCGCGGGCCGCGGGCGTCAGGGACGCGGTCGGGGAGGCGCCGGCAGCGCCGCTTCCAGTGCGGCCGCCGCCGCGAGCAGGTCGATGTCCTGGCCGGGCGCCGCGGCCAGCTGCACGGCCAGCGGCAGGCCCTCGGCGGTGACGGCGCACGGCAGGGTGATGGCGGGCCAGCCAACCACGTTGAACGGCGCGCAAAACCGCAGCAGGCTGAGGGCTTCGCTCGGGTCGGCCCCGACCGGCGGCGCCGGCCGCGGGCAGGTGGGGCAGACGATGAGATGCACGCCGCGCGGGCCGCTGAGGACTTCCGCCCAGCGTGCGCACCACCGGCGACGCAGGCGCAGGGCGTGGATGTAGGTGGTGGCGGCGATAAAGCGGCCGGCCTGCAGGCGGGGGCGGATCCGCGCACCGAACGCCTCGGGGCGGTGGCGCAAATCGGCCTCGTGGTACGCGGCAGACTCCGGCAGTGCGATGCCGCGGTTGATGGCGGTGGCCAGATCCGCCGAGCCCAGGTCGACGGGGACGACCTCGGCTCCGAGCTGCCGGCAGGTCTCCAGCGTGCGCGCGAAGGCCTCCCGCACCTCCGGGGTGGTGGGCAGGCCGCCGCTGGCCGCCGCCGTGGCACCGGCCTCGTCGAGCCAGCTTGTGGGAACACCCAGGCGCAGGCGGGTCAGACCTCCGGGGCGCACGCGCCCGATGTCTTCGCCGCGCGGCGTGCGGCCGGCGTCGTCCCGCATGATGGCGAACATCTGTGCCGCGTCGCGGACGGTGCCGGCGATGGGGCCGACGTGGTCGAGGGACCAGGAAAGGGGAAAGACCCCCTGGCGGCTGACGGCGTCATAGGTGGGTTTGAAGCCCACCACGCCGCAGCACGCCGCCGGAATCCGGATGGATCCCCCGGTATCGCTGCCGAGCGCCCCGGCGCAGAGGCCGGCGGCAACGGCCGCCGCGCTGCCGCCGCTGGAACCGCCGGCCACGTGGTCCGGCCGGTGGGGATTGCGCATCGGGCCGAAGGTGTCGTTTTCGCCGGCCGAGCCCGCGGCGAACTCCTGGGTGTTGGTCTTGCCCAGGCAGGCCGCCCCCGCCGCCCGCAGACGGGCCCAGCAGGTGGCATCGGACGACGGCACGTGGTGGGCGCGCAGCGATGATCCGCCGGTGGTGCGAAGGTTCGCGGTTTCGATGATGTCCTTCACCGCCAGGACGGCTCCGCGCAAGGGCCCCGCAACGGAGCGGGATTGCGGGTGGTCCGCGGGGCAGAGCGTGATGAAGGCGTTCAACGACGCGGCCTGTGCGGCGGCCGCGCGGTAGCGGCTGGGCGCTTCGTCCGCCGCCGGTCTTCCTGCGGCCACGGCGGCAAGGTCCCGCTCCAGGGGGCCCACCCTCCCGGGGCCGACTGGGCCGGAGGCCTCGGGCCAGGGGCAGGCCGGGTGGTGCGCGAAGGCCGCCGCCGGGTCAAAGCGGTTGGCCGGTTCGGCGCCCTCCGCCTCCGCCCGCTCAAGGCCCGCCAGGACGGGACCGATCGCCGCGGCGGCGCTGTCCAGGTCGGCGGGCGTTGGTGTCGCCGATCCCGGCAAGAAGGGGGCGCAGGCGGTGAGCGCGGCGGTCAAGCGGGCGGTATTCACGGCGACGGTCGCCTTCCTTTCACGTTCAGGCCGTCCGGTGGGACGCGCGCGGCGCGACCTACCCGGCAAACGCCTCCCGTCCGAGGCCGACGGCCGAGCGCACGTCCTTCAACCCCTGGGTGTGCAGCCAGGCCGCCAACTCGTCGCGGATCCGCACCGGCGCCCAGGGGTCTCGGAAGATGGCGGTACCCACCTGAACGGCCTGGGCCCCCGCCAGGAGAAAGGCCGCCGCGTCGGTACCGCTTTCAATACCGCCGATCCCGATGACCGGGATGGAAACGGCCTGGCTGACCTCCCACACCCAGCGCAGGGCGATCGGACGAATCGCCGGACCGGAGAGGCCACCCCTTTCGATGCCCAGGGTCGGCCGCCGTGTCTTGAGGTCGATCTCCATGCCCAGGACGGTGTTGATCAGAGAGACGGCGTCCGCACCGGCGTCGGCCGCGGCGCTGGCGAAGGGCACCAGGTCCGCGACATTGGGGGACAGCTTCACGATCAGCGGCAGGGATGTGGCGTCGCGGACGGCGGCGATCACCTCGGCGGCGGCCATCCGGTCGGCGCCGAACTGCAACCCCCCCTCTTTGACGTTGGGGCAGGAGATATTCAGCTCGACACCGGCCACCCAGCCGGCGGGCGCCGTCGAGACGCGGCGGGCCACCTGCGCGTACTCCTCCACCGTGCGCCCGACGACGTTGACGATCACCGTCGCCCCCTGATCATGCAGCCAGGGCAGGTCCTCATGCAGCACATGTTCGACACCGGGATTTTGCAAGCCGATGGCGTTGAGCATGCCGGACGGGGTTTCCGCCAGGCGCGTGCCGGGGTTTCCGGGCCAGGGCGTCAGCGACGTCCCTTTCACGCAGATCGCGCCGAGTTCGGCCAGGGGGAAGAGCCGGGCGAGTTCCCGCCCGTAGTTGCAGCAACCGGAAGCGGCCCAGACCGGGTTGGCGCACTGGATGCCCGCGACGCGCACGGCCAGCGCCGTTGCGGCGGTTTCCGCCGACACGCGCCCACCCCCCCGCCAGACGGTAGCGGTTCACCCTGGGTCGCGCAAGCGTTCTGCGGTCAGACCGTTGCCAGCTGGATGCGGTGGCCCAGCGGAGCCGAGTTTGGGGAGAGCGCGGCCAGCGCATCCAGCAGCGCCACGGCGAAGCTGCCGGGACCCGGCGCCGCCGCGGCCGCCGTTTCCGCCGCGGCGCCGAACAGGGCAAGGGCCGAGGTTGCGGCCTCCAGCGGCGGGCACACCGCGCAGCACGCCGCAATCAGGGCTCCGGCGAGGCACCCCGTGCCGGTGGTCTCCGCCTGTCTGGGGTGGCCGGCGTGGACGGTGAGGGTGGTGCGGCCGTCGGTGACGTAATCGACCGGACCGGTCGTCACCACCACGGCGCCGATCCGCACGGCCAGATCCCGGGCGGCGGCCGCAGTGGCGATGTCGCCCGCATCGGCCTCGATGCCCCCTGGGCCAGAGCCGTCGGCCAGGAAGCGGATCTCCGCGGCGTTGCCCTTGAGCACCGTGACGCCGGTGTCGAGCAGCTTCTTGGCCAGGGCGTGCCGCAGGGGGGACATACCCACGGCCACCGGGTCGACCACGGCTGGGCGGCCGGCGTTCCGGGCGGCGGCCGCGGCGGCCTGCATTCCCGGGATCCAGGCCGGATTGGGTGTGCCGAGGTTCAAGAGGAGGGCGTCGGTGCGTGCGGCGAGGTCCTCCGCTTCGGCTGGATCACCGGATACGACGGGCGATGCGGCGCCGATGGCGAGCAGGCCGTTGACGGTCAGTCCCATGGCGACGAGGTTGGTGATGGCGTGCACGCGCGGCCGCCGCCGGCGCAATCGGGCCAGGATCTCCAAGGGTTCGGCCCCGCCGGCCTTCAGCCCGCGCGTGGGGTCGGGCGGGACCCGGTTATCGCCCACCGGGGTGTGTTCCTCGGCGCACGCCATGGTTCGGGCGGCGTCTGCGGCGGTTCGCTGCCGCTTGGTCGGTCCGCCCGCCGTCCGCCGGCAGCCCCCGCACGGAGCCCTCCCTCTTGGAGCACCGCGATCGGGGCCTGGAAACGGGGTGCGGCGGGTGTGGACGGGCGGGCCGCTGCTCGGCAGAAGGGCAGGGCCCGCCTGCGGTGGTGGTTTCGCGCATGGTCCGGATCGCTCCCTTCGTGGTCGGGGGCGTACGGGGTCGGGGGTCGCGTTCAGCCCCGCTTGGCGGATGCTTGCGGCGTCAGCAGGCGCACCGCGTCCGCGGCAAACACCGGACCGTCGACGCATGCCTTGAGGTATCCGCTTCCCGCGGCCTGGGCAACGCTGCACCCGGCGCAGACTCCGAAGCCGCAGGCCATGGGGCGCTCCAGGCTCAACCAGCAGGACGTACCGGCGTGGAGGCACGCGGACTGGACGGCGGCCAGCATGGGTTCCGGGCCGCATGCCCACACTTCGCCGGTGTGGCGCAGGCGCTCCGCGAGTCCGTCCGTGACGCGGCCGCGTCGCCCGGCAGCGCCGTCTTCGGTCAGGATGTGGACATCGATGCCCGTTGCCCTCAACTGGTCCAAGCCCGCCAGGTCCCCTGCGTGGCGGGCGCCGGCGACGGCCGTTACGACGCGACCGGCCTGCGCGGCCCAGGCGGCGGCGCAGGCCAGGGGGGGGATGCCCAGTCCGCCGCCGACCAGCAGCAGCGGCCCGGTGCCCAGGGAGGGGTTGGGGAACGACCGGCCCAGTGGGCCGAGGACATCGATGCGGTCGCCGACCTTGGCGGCGCTCAAGAGGGCGGTGCCGCGCCCCACGACCCGGTAGACGATCCGAAGACGCCCCGCGGCCGGCTCGATGGTACAGAGCGACAGCGGGCGGCGCAGCAACGGATCGGTGGGCGCCACCCCCGCCGCTCCCACGGGGGCCGCGACGTGCAGAAACTGGCCTGGCCATGCCCGGGCCGCGATGGTCGGCGACTGCAGGGTGAGGACGTACCAGTCCGGTCCGCCGGCGGTGTGCGCCAGAACGGGTGTGGCTTCGCGCACCCATTCGCTTGTGGTCTGTTGGGCGTCCCGGTTCGTTTGCGACGCCGTTCCCCCCTCCCGCCGTCCGTCGGGCTCGGATCGGTCGCATCGCTTTGGACGGTAGCGGCTGGGCCGCAGCCGCGCAAGAGGTGGGCGCCGGAACCGCGCCGCGTTCCATGACTTGACAGGTAAAAAAAGTCAGGATAGGATGCAAATGGAATAGGCGGCGGGCGGCGGGGGTGCTGGCGGTGGCGCGAGACGACGGACATCTCCGTTGGCGGTTGGGCTGGCTGCTCGATGTGGAAGCCCAGTTGCAGCGGATCCGCGTGGCCCTGACGGTGGCCGTGCCTCAGGACGCCCGCCTGCTGCGGGCGATGGCGCGCGACCTTCGCGATGCGCGCCGCTGTGTTCGGGCGCAGGTCGGGTTTGGCGCCGATCTGCAGTTCCTCCGCGGGCTTTCGTCCGTTGGTCCGCAGTGGGCGGAGCCCATGGCCAGATGGCTGCGCGGCGAACCGGCAGGCCGCCTGCGTTTGCACGCGGGGGAGCGGCTTGCCCTTGAGGTGGGGGTGCGCCGCGAACTCGGCCTGCCCGACTTGCAGGCGGTGCCGGCCAGCGGCCGCGATGCCCGCCCGGACTCCGGGACGGCGGTGGCGGATCCGACCGAACAAGACGGAGGGACGAGGGAACCGGTCGCAGCCGGCGGGCCCGTCGCGCTGGGCAGGGCGCGCGATTTGGGACTGGCCCTGCATCGGGCGCGGGTGGCGCGCCGTCTGGGACAGGCGTCCGGATTCCGAATGGTCCCGGTCTTTGCTGCGGCGCTGCGCGGGGGGGGGTACGTTTGGCTGCACCTTCGGGGAACGTGCACGGGGATGGATCGACTCCTGGCCTTTTGTCGGGTGCGGTTGGTGGCATGGGGACAGCCCTTGGGTCTGTGCCCCGTGGGCCCGTGAGTCGCCCCGATGTGGTGGCGCTGGGCGCCGATCCGTTGTGGCGGCTCTGGGAGCCCGTGGTCCGGGCTGTGGGCGGTCGGTTGTGGACGGCGGCAGCGTGGACGCCGGTGCGAACGACCCGCCTGGGCGCGGTGCTGGTGTCCTCGTGGCAGGCTCCCGCCCCGCACTGTGTGCGGCTGGCCAGGGTCTGGGCAGACCGCTGCTTGTGCCGAGTGGACGTGTGGTTGGTTGGCGACGCCGCGGACCCAGGCCTGTGCAGCCAGGTGCTCCGCGCCGGCGGCTCCGGCTGCCTGGCGCGCACGCCACACCGCGCCGCCGCAGCGCGCCTGCTGGCGTTGGCCGCCTGGGGGCCGTCGGAAAGGGCCCGCGCAGGTGGATAACCCCGTCCGCCCCTTGGCGGTTCCCAGGGGTCGGCCGCGTCGCGCCAGGTGCGACCGTCCACGTCCAGGGGTGTCCGACGGCGCACGTCCGGTTGGGTCGGCACGAACGGCGGCGGTCGCGGTCTGGTCCGGCCAGGCGGGCCGCCGTGGATGCGCGGGTGAGATCTGGGCCGAACAGGATGGGGGAAGGGCCGGCCGGGCCGCGCGGTGTGGACATGACGGGTGGTGGGCAGCCGCTGTGGTTTGTCGCGTTGGACCGTGATGCGCGGTGGTTGGAGCAGATGAACGCGGTGTTCCTGGAGTCTTTGGAGCTCCGCATGGCGGGAGGCGCATCCCGCGTTGCGGAGGTTGCCCGGCTGGTGCGGGTAAGCGGGGCACGGGTCATCTTGGTGGAGCAGGCGCGACGCCGTCCGCGGGGGCTGGCGGCGGCCGCTGCGCTCGCGCGCCAATTCCCGTCCGCCCGGGTCTACCTCACCGCGACCGCGTCGGAGCGTGACCTCGTGGAGGCGTTGCGGCTCCGGGGCATCTGCGGGGTGGTTCGCAAACCCTTCACCCCCGCCGAGTTGCTCCGCCGTCTGCAGGATGATCCACCGCGCGACCGGTGTGGGACGGTCGGTCGGACGGGGGAATGGGCGCACCCGGGGGTATGGCCGGACGCGCCGCCGGCGGATGCACCTCGGACGTTGGCGCTGTTGGCGCTCGGTTGGTTCCGGGGGGGCGTGGGAAGGTGCCTGGCGGAGTCGGGTCTCGTGCCGACCGTCGTTTCACCGCGGCGTCGGCCCCGCCCCCGGTTGGCGTGGTCCGATGCGGACCAAGGCCTGGGCGGTGTCGGCTCCGCGGCGGGCGTGCCGGGAGCGCCGCTCGGGCGTGATTGGTGGGAGATTCGCGGGGCGGTGCGCGTCGATCCCGCCGTCGCCATGCGGGAGGCGCCCTTCGCCCCGGCGGCCGGGCGGACGGTTCCGCCGCGGAGACGATGGGCCGCGGCGGCACGGCGCGGTCCATCCCTGACCGCACTGCGGCGGCTCGCCGCGGCGGCGCTTTCAGGCGTGGAGCGGCTGCACCGGCTGCCCTGAGGGGCGCGCAAGGGGAACTGCGGCGATCGGGCGGAGTCCGTGGGTGTGCTCTGGGGTCGGCCTGCACCCGGCAGCCCCCCGGGCGGGAGCCGGCGGTGACCGGTGCGGGACGGGCCAGCGGGCGCGGCCGTGCGTGCTCCGAAGGGCGGCCGCTGCGCTTCGGCCCGAAGGGTGGGCCTCCGGCGTGAGACCGGGCGCCCCGGCCTGTCTTTGGGAGGGCAAGAAATGGCGTCGGTGGCAGATGCGGCGGGCGTGGAGCGTCGCGGCGGCGGGCTGTGGTTCGTGCTGGCCGCGATGGTGTGCGCCCTGGCGGCCGGGGGGGTTGCGGTGCGGCTGGTGGAGGCGGCGCGCCAGCAGACGGTGGTGGTGATGGCCCGCAGGGAGGTGGCGCCGCTGAGCCAGGTCACGGCCGGCGATGTGCAACGGGTGAAGGTACCGCGCGCCGCCGTGGCGGCGGGCACGTTGCGGACGGTGGCCGCGGTGGCGGGCAGGTACACGCGTGTGGGCTTGGTTCCGGGGGAGATGGTGACCCGGCAGGCGATGGTTGGCGGAGTTGCGGCGCTTTCGGCGTTTGATGTGCGGTTGGCGCGCCTGGCGGGTGTGTCCGGCTGTGTGCGGCATGCCGCCCCGCCTCCGGCCGCGACGGGGAACCCCCGGGGGCGGGTGGAGCGCACGTGCCGGGATCTGGTGGCCATGGCCCTGCCGGCGAACGCGGACGCGGGGTATTTGGTGATCCACACGGGCGACCACGTGGACGTGGTGGCGCCCTACCGCTCAAGCCGCGGACATGCGGCCGCCGTGGTCGCCGCGGGGATTCCGGTGCTGCAGCGGATCTCGGACGCACAAAACGCGGCCCCGGGGATGTCCGCAGGCGGGGGGTCCCAGTCCGGATGGCTGGTCCTGGGGCTGTCGCCCAAGCAGGCGCTCCGGGTGGAAGCGGCTCGGGCTGCCGGCAAGGTGGCCGTGTTGTTGCTGCCGCCGGGCTACACGCAGCCCGTGAGTGTGCGGCACTTGACGGCCACGTTCGCACGGACCGCGGGTGGCTCTGGTGCGCTGCCCTCGGTCGTGTCGGGGAATCTGGGGCGGGGCTGACCCGCGCGGGGTTGCCGGCAGCCGGTCTCAAGCGGTCGACCGGCCGAAGGGGGGGCACGGCGATGGCCTTGGCGGAGGAACTGGGACGCGCCCTGTGGTTTGTCGCGTTGGACGATGACCCGGGTTGGCGGGACCAGCTGCAGGAGATGTTCACGGCTTCAGCCGATCTGCGCATGGCGGGTGCGACCGCCAACGAGGCGGACGTGCCGCGGCTGGTGGCGGACAACGGCGCGGATCTGGTGTTGGTGGACCACGGGTTGGCGGGCCGGTCCGGTTTGACTGCGGCGGCGAACCTGACCCGGAAGCTGCCGTCGGTGCGTGTCTATCTGATGAGCGAGGCGCCGACGCGCGAGTTGTGGGACGAGGCGCGTCGGCGCGGGGTGCGCGGGGTGGTGGCCAAGCCGTTCACCGCGGAGGCGCTGGCGCGGCGCATTCACGAGGACATGGAGATGGACCACCGGGTGACCTCGGGTCTGACCGCCGCACCTTCCGGGGGAGAGGCCGCCCAGACCGGAGCCTTTGACGCCCCGCGGACGGTGGCGGTGATGGGCTTCAAGGGCGGGGTTGGTAAGACGCTGGTGGCCGTGAGCCTCGCATTGGCGGCATCCTCACCGCTGAGCCGCAGGCGCCGCGAGGTGGTGTTGGTCGACGCCGAGGAGGGGATGGGCAGCACGGCGACGATCCTTGGCGTACCCATGCGGCCGACCATCCAGGACTGGGCCGAGTACCGGGGAGAGCAGCAGATGGATCCGGCCATTGCGCGCCACAAACTGGGCCAGACCAAGGGGGGGCTGTACTGCCTGTTCAGCCCGGGGCAGATGGACCAGGGGGTGGGCGGCGATCTGATGGCCACGGTGTTGGGGACGCTGCCGCGCATGTTTGGCCTGGTGGTGGTGGATTGCGCGCCCACCGTCACGGAGGCGGTGTGGGCGGCGTTGACCGCGGCGACAACGGTTGTGGTCATGGTGGAGCCGACGCTCGACGGATTGCGGCGGACCGCCAAGGGTCTCGATGGTCTGCGGCACGCCGGCATGCCGATCAGCAAGTACAAGCTGTTGGTCAATGCGGCGCGTCCCGGGGCCGGGTCCTATTCGGCGGCAGAGGTGCGCGAGGCGGTGGGCGCGCCCGTCTTGGGTGCACTGCCCTTTGATCCGGGGACCATCCGGGCCGTCAATCGCGGCCGGCCGCTGGCGGCGGCTGAGCCCTGGGGCGGTTTCATGACCGCTCTGTACCGCGCGATGGATGGCGTCGTTCCGGCGCTGGGCCCGGGCGGCCGGCGTCGATGGTGGGGTGGGGTGGCGCGGTGACCGAAAACCACCTGGCGAGGATGCGGCGCGAACGGGAGCAGGCGCAACTGCAGGTGGGGACGCTCGCGGTAACGGAAAGCGCGCAGCCGCGCCAATTTCTCGGCGTGAGGGACTCGGCCGACACCCCGGAGCAGGATGCGGTGCGCCGGGTTATCACGCGGCTTTCGGACGAGGGCCAGGGATTGGCGGAGCACGAACAGCGGGCGCTGGCCAAGGCGCTGGTGGCGGACGAGGCGGGCAACCTGGCGCGGCCCCAGATGGAAGCCATCGAGCACGAGATTCTGATGACCCTCGGTGGGCGGTTGGGCGTGCTGCAGCCGCTGATGGACGACCCGAGCGTGACGGAGATCATGGTCAACGGCCCCAAGCAGGTGTTTGTCGAGCGCGCCGGGCGGATCGAACTGACGGACATCACCTTCCGCAACGATCCGGCGGTTCAGGCACTGGTGGAGCGAATCGTCTCTCCCCTTGGCCGGTCGTTCTCGGTGGCGCATCCGACGGTGGATGCGCGCCTGCCGGACGGCAGCCGTGTCAACGCGGTGCGGCCTCCGGTGTCGTTGCTCGGCACGGTGCTGACCATTCGGCGGTTTCCAAGACCCTTCAGCCTGGAGGAACTGGTGGAGGCCGGTGCCTTCGGGTCCGCCATGGCGTACGGCATGCCAAAGGAGCTTGCATGTCCATACCCCCATGGAGCTCCGGCCTGGGTGGTGCTCGCTTGGTGCGTGCACAACGGGGCGAACCTGATCGTGTCGGGCGGCACG
The DNA here is from genome assembly GCA_027335515.1 of Clostridia bacterium. The sequence continues at coordinate 8,458 of DAHWHT010000276.1, read as the reverse complement.
GGCTCGGGCAAGACGACGGTGCTCAATGCCCTCAGTGCGTTCATTCCGATCACGCATCGCACCGTCTACATCGAGGATGCGGCGGAGTTGCAGCCGCGCCAGCCGCACGTCGTTCGCTTGGAGGCGCGGCCCGCCAATACGGAGGGTGCGGGGTCGGTGACGATCCAGCACCTGGTGGTCAACGCCCTGCGCATGCGGCCGGATCGGATCATCGTGGGCGAGTTTCGCGGCGCGGAGGCTCTGGACATGCTGGTGGCCATGAACACCGGCCACGATGGTTCGCTGTCCACCGCGCACGCCAATTCACCGTTGGAACTCTTTGACCGCCTGGTGCAGGCGACGACCCTGAGCGGGACCGCGCCTGCCAATGAGCAGACGATTATTCGCATCGCGGCCCAGGCGATCAAGGTGGTCGTGCAGGTGGTGCGCCATCGGGGGCGACGGCGCTTTGACAGCATCACGGCCGTGTCGGGCGTGGACGAGCAGGGCGTGCCGCGGCTCACGGAGCTGTTTCGCTGGGATGGGGACGCGATGGTCTCCACCCACCAAGCACCGCCGTGGGTGCGGGCGGACGGCAGCCTGCGTACGTAACGCGCCGCGCGCCAGAGGGGGTGAATGGGGTTTGTTGGTGGTGTTTGGGGCCACGGCCGCGGCGGTCGCGGCCCTTGCGCTGGCCGTTCGTCAGTGGTGGCGCCTGCGCCGGCGGGGCCGGGCGGTGCACGACCTGCAGGCACTGGACCACAGGGACCGATCGGCCAGGCGCGCGGCGAAGGCCACACCGATGACCAGGCCGCGGTCGGATCTGCCGTTCCCTTTTGGGTATCTCAACCGTCGCTTGCGTCAGGGAGCCATCGCCATGAGCCTGCAGACGGTCGTGGTGCTGGCGGCGATCGGTGCGGTGGTGTGTTGGGCGGCGGCCACGATGATCCTCGGGCCGGGCTGGATGGCCGATGCCGCGGTGGTCGGCGGGCTGTGGGCTCCGGTGGTCTGGATTGAGCGACAGGCGTGGAAGCGGCGCGAGCAGATCGCGCTGGAAATGGAACGGACCACCGCCGCGTTGGCGGCGGCGGTAGACGCCGGGATGCAGGGCTATGAAGCCATCCTGCGCGTTGGGGAGGATGGCGGCGGCATCCTCGGTCCGGAACTGGTGCGGACCGTGTGGGATGCGGACAAGCTCGGCCTGTCCGAAGCCCTGCGGCTCCTTGGAGAGCGGGTGCCGCTGCCGGAGGTTCAGCTGCTGGTGGCCGGGATGCGACTCAACCAGGGGGCCGGGGCCCGGCTGAGCGACTGCCTGGTGGGGCTGAACCAGACGTTGCGCGAGCGCCGTGAGACGGCGGCGGTCATGCGCGCGGCCACGGCGGGCGGGCGCCTGCAGGCCAACATGCTGGTGGCCGTGCCGCCGTTGCTGCTGCTCTTTTTGCGTCTGGTGTATCCGCCGTTTGAGGCGCCGTTGTTCGAGTCGACCAGTGGGCAGACCATGTTGTTGTTCAGCACGGTGTGGTTGGCCATCGGCTATTTCGTGGTGCGGCGCATGAGCGTACCGGAGGAGATGGTGTAGGTGCCACTGCTCTTTGCGCTGGTGTTTGGTGCGGTACTCAGCATGGGCCTGATGCTCGCCCGGGGTCGGGGCCCGGGTCGGGCCAAGCGCGACGTGCGCGGGGCCGACCAACGTGATGCGCCGTTGCACGGGGCGCCCGCCGCGGCGACCCTGCGGCGTTCCATGGCGCGCGGATTCCAGGGTGCGCTGGCGCGCGTGGCGCCGTTGGCGCGGGGTGGCGGGCATGCGGACGGGCGGCTGCTGCTTGCCGCAGGCTCGCCACTGACCGCAGAGCAGTTTGGGGCCGCCCGCCTGCTGGCCGTCGTCGGCGGGGTCATCGCGGGCGCGGCCTGCGGCGGCTATCTGCTCGGCATGGTCGGGACCATGCCAGGCGCGGTGCTGGGTGGGTTTGCGGGCTATGCCACGCCGGATCTGTGGCTCGGTGCCGTCGCGTCGCGTCGGCGCAGGCAGATCGACCGCGAGCTGCTCTACTTCTTGGAATTCCTCGCGCTGGCGGCGCAGAGCGGCCTCTCCATGGACCAGGCGGTGCAGACGGTGGCACCGGAGTTTCCCGGAATCCTGTCGGATGCGTTCGAACGGGCGCGCGGTGAGCGGGAGATGGGGCAATGGAACGAGCACGCCCTGGGCGGGCTGGCGGACCGCTTGGGACACAAGGACGTGTATGCGGTCACCGAAGCGCTGGTGCGCGCCGGCCAGTTCGGTTCCCGGACCGCAGCGGTGCTGCGTCAGCAGGCTCAGTCCATTCGGCGCCAACGCAACGAGGCGGCGCGCGAGCATGCCAATCGCGCCGGGGCCGCGATCATCCTGCCAGTTGCCGTCTTCATCATGCCGGTCATCGTGATTCTGTTGGGTTATCCGGCCCTGACCTCGATCACAGGCGCACTCGGACCCCACGGATGACGGGTGGCGGGACCGCAGGGGAGGTGGTGAACCGGTCGGCGCCGGATGTTTTCCGGTGGCGCCGATCAAGATCGCGCAAATCTGGACAGGGGGGTATCCGGATGGCGATGCTCCAGGTGCCGTGGCTGTGGATTCGCGTTTTCGTGGCGAGGGTGTCGGCCGAAAAGGGCGCAGAGGTGCCGGAGTATGTGATCGTGGTGGCCATCATCGCCATGCTGGCCGTGGTCGGCCTGATCGCGGTCAAGTCCGGGTTATTGAGCAACCTGGACGGCATTGCCCAGTGTCTGAACAGCACGGCCAGCGGTTCGGCCAGCAGTTGCTCGTAGCACACCGGGCGCGGCATGGCGCGGCGCCCCGGCCGTCTTCCGGTCCGGGCCTGCGAGGAGGTGGTGTCTCTGGCACGCGGGGAGCGGGGCGCGGCGATCGTGGAGACCGTCCTGGTGTTGCCTCTGCTCATCGGGTTATTGATGGCCACCGTCTCGTTTGGAATGGGGACGGTGGCCAAGGCCGTGGTGACCAATGCGGCGCGTGACAGCGCGCGGCTGGTGGCCATCGAATGCGGTCAAGGGGTGGCTTCGTGGTATGGAGATGCGGAGCGCGCGGCGGCGGCCGCACTGGGCCGGGGCCTGTATGTGGGGGCCTTGACGGCTGCGCCCACCCAGTATGGTCAGTGGGACTTCAGCGCCTACTGCAGCGCACCCGGCCAGGTGGGCGGGCTGGCAGCGGCGACCGTGACGTTCGAAGAGATCAACCTGTTTCCGCCCTTGAACGCATTCCTTTCACCCGGGGCCGGGCCGGGGTCCAGGGTCTTCAACCTGCAGGCGAGTGCGCAGTTTCCGGAAGAGTGAGGGGTGTGCGTGGCTCGTCGCGCCCGCCCCTCGGCAGCAAGGGGCCGGTTTCGCCCCCATCGGCCGTCGCCCGGTGTGAAGGCGACACCCAATTGGGGCCCAGCCCGCCAAGCAAAGTGGCGCGCGACACCAACGGGCGACGCGGCAGCCGTCGCTGAGGCCGAAGGGCAAGACCGCCCATCCATCCTGGTCGCGCTGAAGGCGCCCTCACCGCCGGCCGATGATGGCGGTTGGAGAGGATGTCGGCCGGCGCACCGGTTTGCTCAGACCCGCTGCGCCAAAGGGGGTGTGGGGCGCGTTCATCCAGCGGCCGCGTCCCCGCCGCGGCTTGCCCCTTGGGTGCGATGAGGCGGGCCAGGCCCTGGTGTTGACCGTGTTGTTCATGGGGCTGGTCGTGGTCGCGGTGTTTGCGGCGGTCGGGCTCGGTTTGGGATACGCCGACCACGCCGGGGCGCAGTCGGCCGCCGATGCCGCGGCGACCGCCTGTGCAACCCAAGGCGTGATCACCAAGACCGTGGATGCGCGCGGCACCATCTACAGTGAAACGGTGAAGGTGAACCCGGTAACGGCGCCGGGTGCGGCGGCTCAGGCCTGGGGGCACAACATCGCCTATTGGCCGGTTCGTACGGAGGCCTTCGCGGCCGTTGCGTCTGGTGCGCATTGCACCGTGTCGGCGTGGGTCCGGGCGCGCATCGGCGTTTTGGGGTTGCTCGGTCGCAACCGGGTCGCGTGGACCGTGGAGGCTAAGGCAAAGGCGTATGTCCAGACATTCTGAGGGGAGATGCGCCCGGGGGTGGATATCGCCTATCCGACGGTCGGCGTGGTGCTGACGGTCAGCGTCTATACGGACTTGCGCTGGCGGCTCATCAAGAACTGGGTTGTTGGCGGCGGGGTGCTGGCCGGCATGGCCCTTGCCCTGTCTGCGCACGGTTGGGCGGGATTCCGTGGCTCGCTCGAGGGGACCGCGGCAGGGGCGCTTTGGTGGCCGGCCGTGGAGTGGTTGCACCTGGGGGAGGGAGACGCCAAGCTCGCGATGGCCCTTGGGGCCCTGCTCGGGCCAGGGGTGGCCATCCTCGGACCGGCGCTGGGGTTTGTGCTGTGCAGTTTCTGCCTGCTGCCGTGGATCGCCTGGCGCAAACTGCGGGGGCTGCCGTGGCGCCAGGCGTCGGTGCCGATGGCCCCCTGGATGGCGGCGGGGACGGCGGCGGTGCTGCTGGTGCGGCGGTGAAGCGCGAAATCGGCTGGTGGGCCATGGCGTTTTGTGCGGGCCTGGCCTGGCCACGGGCCGTGTGGAAGCCGGTGGGTAGAGCCGTTTTGGGCAGGCGGCGTATGGTCGGTTCATGCTGCGGACCGGCCACCTGCCGACGCGGGACACCTGGTCGTGGACGGTGCATGGTCACGGCTTGGTCGTCAGCGAGTGGTTCTTTGACCTGCTGCTCGGGCTTGTGGCCCGTGGCGGGGGCGCATCGGCGGTGTCGGCGTCGGTCGCGCTGTGCCTGCTGGTCGGGTGGGGCGTGTACGGTCTGTGCCGAGGCGCGGGTGAGGCCGGCGTGTTGGGGCTGGCGGTGCTGGTGCTGGCGGTGCCGCGGGAGTTCTTGCTGCCGCAGTTGCTCTTTCTTGCGCCGTTCGCCGCCGTCTGCTGTGTGCTGGAGCCGGCGCGGCGGCGCGGGGCGAAGGCGCGCCCGCTGCGCCCGCTGCTGTGTGCGCTGTGGGTCCACACCAACGGCACGCTTTTCATCGGGCTTGCCCTGGTGGTGTTGGAAGTGGGATTGGCGTGGTGGCCGTGGCGGTTGCCGACGCGCGTTTGGTATCGGGTGCGTCGGAGCACACGCCGCTGGCTGCCGGTGGCGTTGGGGGCAATCCTGGCCGCCTGTTTGGTCAATCCCCACGGCCGGCCCTTGATTGATCGCGCACGACTGGGCGCTGTCGCACATCGCCTTCCACCTCCGCAACGTCGCCGAGTTCCCGTCGCCAAACTTCTACGCGCCACGGTTTGAGTGGGCGCTATTGCCGGCGCTCCTTGTGGCGGCCGTCGTGGTGGTGGCCAGGGTCCGGCCGCACTTTGCCCGTGCGGCCCCGTGAACCCTCGTGCTTGTGCTGCTGGCGGGCGCGCTCGTGGTCAAGCGCATGTTCCCGTACGCGGATCGGGCCGGCGATTTGGGTGTCCGGCGCGCTACGCCGTTCGTCGGTGGCGGCCGTCGACCTACGCAACGTGGGCCATGGCGGGCGCGGCCGTGGCCGTCCTGGTGGCGGTTGGGATCCGGGTCGGCGCGCCGCCCTCCTGGCCGGTGGTGCGCGGCGATCCGGCGGGGGCCGCGGCGTGGATGCGGCGCCAGTGCGCTGTGTTCCGGGCCGGGCTTCAACACGTACGCTCAGACGTGGGTGGCAACCGAATGCGGCCCCTTGCGGAAGGTCCCGGTGAATCCCGCGTGGGCCTGTGCCCGGCATGGCGTGCAGCGGGCGCTCTTGCCCAAGAAGTATCTGTGGCGCGTGTGCTGCGCCTGCAGGGCTGGCAGGTGGCGTATCGGGGCCGGAAGGCGGCGGTCTTGGTCGCGCCCGCTTGATTGGCGCTGGTGCGGGCCGGGTTGTACGATGTTGAAGCAGGATTGGCGCTGAAGGAAGGGCGCGAATGGAAGGAGCACGCGCTGCGACTGGTGTTTGCCATCCTGGCGTGCGGCGGCTCGCTGCGATCGGTGGGGATCGACGCGCCGCGGATGGTGCGGGCCCTGGATAGCGTCGTCCCGATGGTCCAGACGGCGGCGCACGAGACGGACGCGCTCTTGGAGGCAGAGGACGGCAGCCTCTGGCACTTTGAGTTCCAGTTTGGCGGCCAGGAGCAGGTTGCGCGCCGGATTCGCTACCACCTGGCGGTGGTGGAGCGGTATCCGAGCCGGGTGGTCCACACGGTAATTCTCTGGGGTGAGCGGCAGAGTCCGGCTTCCCTGGTCGTGGGCGAGGTGTCCTTCGGCGCTCGGCAGGTGCTCCTGCGTCAGGCCGGTGGTGAGCGGCTGCTGGAGGATCACGGGTCGGTCGTGGCGGAGGATGCGGCGGCGCTGGCGCTGCTGCCCCTGATGCGCGTGCGGCGGTCGATGCCGGACCTGATCGTGGCGGCCGAGCCTCTGGTGGCCGCATTGGATCCGAACGTGCGGAAAGAAGTGATGGGTGCGTTGGGGACCCTGGCGTACCGCAAGGTGGAGCCAGGGGAGCGGCCACGGGTCTTGGAGGTGTTACGGAAGATGGCGCTTACGCCTAACGTGTTCGAAGACCTAGAGGCGCTGGTGCGCAAGGAGGCCCAACAGGAGGCCCAACGGGAAGCGGTGCTGGACGTGTTTGACGCCCGGTTTGGGTCCGTGCCGGAAGCGGTGAAGGCGGCGGTGGCCGGCCAGACCAATGCGGCCCGGTTGCAGGCATGGCATCGAGGGGTGGCGCGTGCGAAGGACCAGGCCGAGGCCGTGGGGGTCGTGCTGGGCGAAGGCGCGGCTCGCTGAGGCGGTCTGACGGATCTTCTGAGCAAGGGGATCGCCCGAAGAGTATGGCGTGGATGAGAAAGAGGGCGGTAGCGGCTCCACCCATCGAGTCCGACGACTTGATGAATAACGACGGAATCGCTGACACGTATAGATACCGTACATCTAGCGGGGCTCGACCTGTTCGGCGGACGGTTTGGGCCCACACCAAACAAGGTTCGAGCGGCGGTGGCTTGGCAACTAGACCCATCGCGGTTGTCGGAGGGGCACCACGAGGTGGCGCGTGCACAGAACCTGGCGGAGGCCGTGTTGGTTTGTAACTGAGGGACTCTGGGCCTACAGGTACGAGAGGCCGGTGGATGCGAACCAGGCGATGGAGGAAGTGAACGCGATGCCGATCACATCCAACCTATTCAAAGACTTGGAGGATGCGGCCCACGCGGAAGGCCGTGCTGAGGGCTGGAAAGAAGGATGGAAGGAGGGCTGGAAAGAAGGCAGGGAAGACGGCCGAGAGGAGGGGCGCGTCGAAGGCCGGGAAGAAGGTCGGGAACAAGGTCGGGAAGAAGGCCGCGTCGAGGGCCAGAAGGAAGCGGCACAGGGCCTATTCTATTCCCGCTTCGGGCCCATGCCCGAAGCGGTCCGTGCTGCAATGGAAGACGAGACTTTTGTACCACGGTTGTTGGATTGGTTGTATAGGATCAGTAAAGCGAAGGATCAGGATGAGGCCGTGCGGGCTATGATGGACGGAGACACGAGCGGCTGAGTTGATCCGATTGCAGGTAGGGGGGGTGGCCTGCATGGCGGTGCTCACCTCGGCGATGGAGACGGCGGTTGCGCGGCTGCGCGCCACCTTCGACCCCGAGGAGATCATCCTGTTCGGCTCGCGTGCCTACGGGGCACCGCGGCCGGATAGCGACATGGACCTGCTCATCATCCTGCGGCCGACGACAGAGCCAATGGAGGCCCGAAAGCGCCGGGCGTGCGCGGCGATGTGCATGGAGGACTTCCGCACGGTGGACGGGCAGGTGTGGCCCTACACCGTCGAGGAGATGCGCGAGCAGCTGCACCGGGGCAGCAGGCCGGTACGGGACGCCCTGGCAAAGGGGACGCGGCTGCACCCAGAGGGGGGTGTGAGTCGGTATCGCGGCTTTGCGGGGGAGTGGTCGGTGACGGGCGCCAAGGAGACGCTGATGGGCAAGGCGCGGGACGATTTCGACACGGCCGAACTGCTCTTGGCGTCTGCGCGTGTCAGGCGGAATCAGTGGTGGGTCGTCGCCTTCCACGCGCAGCAGGCGGCGGAAAAGGCGCTGAAGGCGCTGATCTACCATCTTGGCAGCGAGCCACCGCGCACCCACAGCCTGAGCGACTTGGTGTTCCGGGTGGTTGAGTTGGATCGCGCCGTCGGCCGGTGGCTGCCCCTGAAGTATCAGGCGGCGATGGCGGACCTCGAACGGTACGCGGTGGAGCCGCGGTATGAGGACGAATCGCTGGTTGGCGAACCGGAGGCGCGGGTGGCGGTTGAAACGGCACGCGGCGTACTGGATGCGGTGGCGGGCATCCTGGGCGCGTAGGCACGACGCATGCGAACAGGCGTGGGATTGACCGTTTTCCGCTAATCCGCGATACACTATCGAAGGATACGGTGGGGGGTGGCACAGATGAGTAGTGCTCCTTGGCTCCCGCCG
>DAHWHT010000262.1 GCA_027335515.1 Clostridia bacterium | reverse complement strand
AGGCGGGGGCGCTGCTGGTCGATGTGCGTGAGCCGTATGAGTATGGGGACGTGCGCATCCCCGGTGCGGATCTGGCGCCGTTTGGCATGATGCTGCAGCGGGGCCGCACCGCGCTGGATCCCGCGCAACCCGCCGTCTTTGTGTGTCGCATCGGTGAGCGATCGGCCGTGCTCGTCGACCTGTTGCGTCAGGAGGGCTTTCCCCTCACATACAACCTCCGCGGCGGACTGGTGGCCTGGGAAAACGAGGGGCTGCCGCTGGAACGGACGGGGGGCCGGTGAGCCAAACGGAGGCGGCGGGCCGGGCCGAGGGCATTCTTGACGATGCCCTTGCCCTGATCGGGCGCACCCCGGTGGTTCGGCTGCGGCATCTGCCGGACGCGGGGGCGGCGGAAGTCGTCTGCAAACTGGAGTCGCTGAATCCGGGGGGCAGCGTCAAGGACCGCATCGCGGTCGCCATGGTGGACGCCGCCGAGGCCGAAGGGCGGCTGCGGCCGGGCGATACGATCGTGGAGGCCACCTCGGGCAATACCGGCATCGGGCTGGCGGTGGTGGCCGCCGTGCGCGGCTACCGCCTCGTGCTCACCATGCCGGAGGACATGAGCGCCGAACGGAGATCGCTGTTTGCCTGGTACGGCGTGGAGACGATTCTGACCCCGGCGCTGGAGGGCATGAGCGGAGCGGTGTTTGCGGCGGAGGAAGTGGTCAAACAGCGCAAGGGCTTCTGGCCGCGGCAGTTCGAGAATCCCGCCAACCCCGAGGCGCACGCGGCCGCCACGGGGCCGGAACTGTGGAGCCAGTGCGGCGGCCGGCTCGACGCCTTTGTGGCCGGGGTGGGCACCGGCGGCACGCTCACGGGTTGCGCCCGCTACCTGCGCTCGCGCCGTCCCGACCTGTCGGTGGTGGCGGTCGAACCCGCCCGCAGCCCCGTGTTGGGCGGGGGACGTCCCGGGCCGCACCGACTGCTCGGTCTTGGGGCCGGGTTTGTGCCCGGCGTGCTGGACCGAAAACTGGTCGACCGCGTGCTGGCGTGCAGCGACGAGGACGCGTTTGAGACCGCACGCCGGATGGCCTGCCGCGAGGGGTTGCTGGTGGGGCCGTCGTCCGGGGCGGCGGTCTGGGGAGCGCTGCGGGTGGCCGCCGAGCTGGGAGCGGGCCGGCGCGTCGCCTGCATCCTGCCCGACGGCGGCGACCGCTACGCGAGCCTGCTGCCGTGGGCCCTCCGCCACGAGGGCGGCGGTGGGCGATGAACGTCGCGGAGGTTTTGGTCCTGCCCGCGGATGTGCGGGCGGCCATGGTCGCGCACGCCCGCGCCGAGGCGCCGCTGGAGGCCTGTGGTCTGCTGGGCGGACGGGGGAACCGGGCGGAGCGCTTTTACCCGACCCGCAACGCCGCGCACAGTCCCGTGCGCTATGAGGTGGAGCCGGCCGACCTCCTGGCGGTGACCATGGATTTGGATGCTTCCGGCGGAGAACTGTGGGGGGTCTTTCACTCCCACCCGCAGACCGAGGCGTATCCGTCGCAGACGGACCTGCGCCTGGCCCTCTATCCGGAGGCGGTGTATCTGATTTGTTCGTTGGCCGACCCGCAGCGGCCGGTGCTGCGCGGCTACCGTTTGGAGGGTACCGAGGTTCGGGAGTGTCTGCTCACCGCCACCTGAGCGCGCAGGATGTGCGCCGGTGGGGCAGAATGTGTTCAACGGTTGCGCGTTTCCATGTTTCCGTCAGGGCCTGCCGGCCGCGGCACGGCCCTTTTCATGCGGAGGGAGGCACCCAGGTGCGCTACGTGCGCTTTGCGGCGGAGGGCCACGCGGTTTGGGGTCGCGTCGAGGATCGTTGGGTGGTGCCGTTGGACAAGGCCCCGTATCTCGGAGGGGTGGACGCGGGTGCGGCGGTCGCCCTGGAAGGGCTGCCGCTCCTGGTGCCCGCGACGCCCAGCAAGGTGCTGTGCGTGGGACTCAACTACAAGACCCACCGGGACGATCAGCAGGGTTCCGACCGTCTGATCGCGGGGATCATCTCCCGGGCGATGGACGCCGATCAGCCCAGGCGCGACCCCCTGCTCTTTCTGAAGGCCCCCAGTTCCCTGGTGGGGCCGGGCGAGCCCATCGTGCTGCCGCCGGAGACCCAGCGCGCGGACTATGAAGCGGAACTCGCCCTGATGATCGGGCGGCCGCTGCGGCGCGCGGCGGGCCGAAAGGAGGCGGCGGATGCCATCTTCGGCTACACCCTGGCCAACGACGTCAGCGCCCGCGACATCCAGGACCACGACCAGCAGTGGATGCGGGCCAAGTCCTTTGATAGCTTCTGCCCGCTCGGGCCGTGGGTGGACACCGACTTCGATCCGGCCGACCGCGAGATCAGCGGCTGGCTCAATGGTGAGCGGCGGCAGTCCGCCTCGACCGCGCAGTTGATCGCGGACCCGGTGGAACTTGTGCGTTTCGCCTCGCAGGCCATGACGTTGCTGCCTGGGGACGTGCTGCTGACGGGCACCCCCAGCGGGGTCGACCGTCTGGCCCCCGGGGATCGCTTCTGCGTGCGCCTGGACGGCCTGGGGGAGCTGTGCAATCCGGTTCGTGCCGAGGCGGGATGAACCGGCCGGCGGCGGAGAGGGAGTGGGATGCGGTGGCAGGCGAGGCGGCGGCCCCGGAGGGTCTCCAGGAGCGGACGCTGGTGTTGGTCAAGCCGGACGGGGTTCAAAGGGCCCTGGCCGGCGAGGTGGTGGCCCGCCTGGAGCGCAAGGGCCTGCGCCTGTGCGCGGCGCGGTTCCTGCAGGCGGATCGGCGGTTGGCGGAGGCCCACTACGCCCCGCACCGCGAGCGCCCGTTTTTCGAGGAGCTGATCGGCTTTCTCACGTCCGGGCCCATGTTGGCGATGGTCTGGGAGGGGCCCCGGGCGATCGAGCACGTGCGCGCCCTGATGGGTGCCACCGACCCGGCCAAGGCCGCCCCTGGCACCATCCGCGGCGATCTGGCGCTCAGCATCGCCAACAACCTCATCCACGGCTCCGACGGTCCCGAGTCGGCCCGCCGGGAGATCCCGCTCTTTTTCCGACCGGAGGAGGTCGTCTCCTACCAACGCGCGGCGGACGGCTGGGTGACCGGCGCGTAGCGGAGGCGACGGCGGGGGGGCGTGACCTTGGCGGTCGAGTGGGCCATCATCGGCGGCACCGGAGTGTACGATCCAGAGTTGCTGGAGCAGCCTCGGGCGCAGTCCGTGGAGACGCCCTACGGAACGGTGGAGGCCTTCGTCGGCGGCCACGCCGGGGTCGAGGTGGCCTTTTTGCCCCGGCACGGGCGGGGACACAGCCTGCCGCCGCACCGCATCCCCTACCGCGCCAACCTCTGGGCCCTGCGTGCCCTTGGGGTGCGCGCCTGCCTGGCCACGGCGGCCTGCGGGTCGTTGCGGGCCGACCTGGCACCCGGCGGCTTGGCCCTTTGCGATCAGTTTCTCGATTTCACCCGTTCGCGGGCGTCCACGTTCTTTGACGGTCAGGACGGCCAGGTGCACCACGCCGATATGACCGACCCATACTGCCCCCGCCTGCGGGCCGCCCTGGCGGTCGAGGCGCGCGGGCTCGGCATCGGCCTTGTGGAGCAGGCGACGTACGTTTGCACGGAAGGACCGCGTTTCGAGACGCCCGCCGAGATCCGCGCCTATGCGCGCCTGGGCGGCGACTTGGTGGGCATGACCGGGGTGCCGGAGGTGGTGTTGGCCCGGGAGGCCGGACTTTGCTATGCCTCGGTGGCCGTGGTCACCAACTTCGCGGCCGGGCTGGCCGGTCGGCCCCTGACGCACGCCGAAGTGGTCGAGGCCATGGGTCAGGCGACCGCGGGGGTGCGGCGGCTGCTCTTGGCCACCGTCGCCGCGGGGGCCGCGGGCCCGTGTGACCGCTGCCCGCCGGCGCCGGCGGGGATTCGGGTCCCCACGACGGGGGCGGGGGAGGGGCGCGAGGCATGACGAGGGACCGGTTGCGGCCTTCGCGAATTCGGGACGAGGGACTGGCGGCGGCCGGTGCCGCCAAGATTGCCTGGGCCCAGGCGCACATGCCCGTGCTGGCCGCCGTTGCGCGCCGGCTCGCCGCGCGGGGCACCCTGCGGGGGGTGCGGATGGGTATCTGTCTTCACCTGGAGGCAAAGACGGCCTGTTTGGCGCTGGCCCTGCAGCAGGCCGGCGCGCAGGTGGCGATCACCGGCAGCAATCCGCTTTCCACCCAGGACGATGTCTGTGCCGGCCTGGCGGCGCAGGGGCCGCGGGTCTATGCGTGGCACGCCCCCACGCCGCAAGAGGCCGAGTCCTTCCTTGAGGACGTGCTGGATACCCATCCGCGTGTGCTCCTGGACGACGGGGCCGACGCGGTGGCCATGCTGCACGCCCGCCGGCCGGAGCAGCTTGCGGAGATCGCGGGGGCGACGGAGGAGACCACGACCGGATTGCACCGTCTGCGCGCCATGGCCGCCGAGGGTGTGCTCGCCTTTCCGGTGATCGCGGTCAACGACGCGCGGATGAAGTATCTGTTTGACAACCGCTATGGTACCGGCCAGTCCGCGTGGGAGGGTGTCCTGCGCGCGACCAACCTGCTCGTGGCGGGCAAGGAGGTCCTGGTCTGCGGCTACGGTTGGTGCGGCCGCGGGGTCGCCCGCCGGGCCCAGGGGCTGGGCGCGCGGGTGACCGTCTGCGAGGTGGACCCGATCGCCGCCAACGAGGCGGTGCTCGACGGCTGCACGGTGCTGCCCGCGTTGGAGGCGGTGGCGCGCGCCGATTTCGTGATCACCTGCACCGGAAACCGCCGGGTGCTGGGCCGCGAGCATTTCGAGCGTTGCAAAAACGGCGTCGTGCTGGCCAACGCCGGTCACTTTGATGTGGAGATCGCCGTCGACGAACTCGCGGGGCTTGCGGTGGAGCGCCGGTCGGCGCGGCCAGCGGTCGAAACGTTCCGGCTCCCCGACGGCCGTTCCATCCACCTGCTTTCCGAGGGCCGGCTGGTCAACCTGGCGGCGGGCGACGGCCATCCGGTGGAGATCATGGACATTTCGTTCGCGGTCCAGGCGCTGGCCCTGGAGCATGTCGCCGTGCGGGGCGAGGGCCTGGCGCATGCGGTGCTGCCGGTTCCGGAGACCATCGACCTCGACGTGGCCCACCTGCGTCTGGCGGCCGTCGGGGCGGCGCTGGACGAACTCAGTTCCGCCCAGCGCGACTACATGGCCCGCTGGCGGTAGGGGGGCGGGGCCGTCATGGACCTGTGCATCCAAGGGGCGGATCTCTGGACGCCGGACGGGGGCCCGATCCGTGAGGGCACCGCGCTGTGGGTGGAGGGTGACCGCATCGCGGCGGTCGGCCCACGCCCGACGCCGGCCGGGGCAAAGCGGACCATCGCCGCGGACGGGCTGATCTGCCTGCCGGGGTTGGTCAACTGCCACAACCACGTGGCCATGACCCTGCTGCGCGGCTACGGCGCCGACCTCGACCTGCAGCGCTGGCTTCAGGAGCGCATCTGGCCGGCGGAGGCCCGCCTGACCGATCGGGACGTCGAAACCGGTGCGCTCCTGGGCTGTCTGGAGATGCTGCGCGGGGGCACGACCGCCTTTGCCGATATGTATGACCACATGGACGCGGTCGCGTCCGCGGTCGCCCGTAGCGGCATCCGCGCCAGCCTGGCCCGCGGCGTGATCGGGCTGCGGCCCGATTGGGAACGGTCGATGGCGGAGGCCGAAGATCTGTGCCGCCAGGCTCCGCGGCTCGCCGGCGGCCGCATCACCGCCATGGTCGCCCCCCACGCCGAATACACCTGCCCGCCGGAGGTGTGGCACGCGGCCATCGCCGTCGCGCGGCGCCACGGCGTGCGCCTGCACACCCACCTCAGTGAGACGGCCGCGGAAAACGCCGGCTGCCGCGCCCGCCACGGCTGTTCACCCGCGGCCTTTCTGGAGCGCGTGGGGGCGTTGGATGTCGGCGTGCTGTGCGCCCACGGCGTGCATGTCGACGCCGCGGACGCCGCGCGACTGGCGCGGCCCGGAGTGGCGGTGGCCCATAACCCGGTCAGCAACGCCAAGCTCGGTTCGGGCATCGCCCCGGTCGGACTGCTGCTGGATTCCGGGGTGCGGCTCGGCCTGGGCACCGACGGGGCCGCCAGCACCGACACGCTCAGCCTCTGGAAGGAGATGGCCACCGCCGGCTACCTCCAAAAGGCGGAGGCACAGGACGCGGCGGCGCTCCCCTGCGGGCGGCTGCTGGCGATGGCCACGCGCGACGGCGCCGCCGCCCTCGGTCTGGACCCGCTCGCCGGAACCCTGGTGCCCGGGGCCCCGGCGGACTTCATTCTCATCGATCCCCATGGCCTGCACCGCTTGCCCGTCACCGATCCGGTGGCTGCGCTGGTGTATGGGACGCGCGACGCGGACGTCGTGCTCACGGTCGTGGCCGGCCGCGTGGTCATGGAGCACGGGGCCTTTCCCGGCCTCGACCACGAACGGGTCCGCGCGCAGGCCGTCGAGGCCAGTCGGCGGCTTCTGGGGGGGCGGTAGGATGCGGCGGCGCTGCTTCAGCCACGGGTGTCTGGTCTGCGGCCGCGACAACCCCTCGGGGATGCATCTGGCGTTCGACATCGGGCCCGATGGGGCTCGGGCGCGGTGGTCGCCGGAGGAGCGCTTCACGGGCCTGCCGGACACCGTCCACGGCGGGGCGCTGCTGGCGGTGGTGGATGACGCCATGTGGTATGCGGCGTATGCGCAGGGGGGACGCACCCTGACGGCGGAGGTGACGGTGCGCTACCGCCGTCCGGCGGGCGCGGGCGAATCCCTGCTGGTGCACGGGTGGGTGGAGGAGCATCGCGGTCGTCTGTGGCGCTGCGGTGCGGACATCCGTCGCGAGGGGGACGACGCGCTGGTGGTGCAGGCGCGCGCCATGTTCCTCGAGCCAACCCAGCCGACCGGCGCGCAGGCGGCGGATGCCGGGTTGGTGGAGGAAGCGCTGGAGGACTGAGCGGTCCGCGCCCCGGGGCCGTCGTGGTCAGGGCAGCCCGACACCCGTCATCCACAGACGCAGCGCGAAAAGGAAGGCCAGCGCGGCGACC
>DAHWHT010000258.1 GCA_027335515.1 Clostridia bacterium | reverse complement strand
CGCGGACACTCAGCGGTCGTTGGAATCGCTGGACGCGGTGGCCGTGCCTCCGGCGCGCGAAGTACCCGCCCCGCAGGCGGCCGCGTGCGCCGCGGCGATCGCCCGCCTCACTGCCGCGGCGGATGCGGCCGCGCCCCGTCTTGGAGCGCCGGGGGTCGAAGCCCGTGTCCGACTTGAAGATGCGGTGCGCGCCGACGTGGAAGCCCTTGGGGCGCGGAGCGCGGCCGCCGTTTGGGAACGCCATCTGCCCTTTGCGCACCCCCCGGTGTCGGTCCTGGAGTATGTGCGGTGGCGCGGGCGCGGGCCGCTGTGTCTGGTGCTGGACGCGGCGGCGACCATGGACGCCGTGCGCACGCTGCATCGCCATGAACAGGAGCGGCTGGCTGGATTTCTGAGCGATGGACGCATCCTGCCGGAACAGGCGGCCGCGTTCGGGTTGCCGCTGGACTGGCAGGCGGATGCCGGCCCGCGGGGCGTGACGTTGTTCGTGGATTCCCTGGGACGGCACATTCCGGGGGTGGAGCCGCAGGAACGGGTGGAGTTGGCCGCGCGCTCCGCGCCGCCGCTGGCCGGCCAGTGGAGTCTGGCCTTGGACACCCTGCGCCGCTGGCAGCGCGCGGGCCATCGGGTGGTGTGTTGGGCGGGAGGTAAGGAGCGGGCCGCCCACACCCTGCGCGAGCTGCAGGACGCGGGGCTCAACGCCGCGCGCGCGGGGCAGCCGCCGTGGCCCGTGTCCGGCCAGATTGCCGTGGCGACGGGGCGCCTGCCCGCCGGCTTTGAAATCCCCGGGCTCGGTCTGGCGGTGCTGGGTGAGACGGAACTCTTTGGGCGGCGGCCGCGGCCCACCCGGGTACGGCGCGCCAGCCGCGACGCGACGCAGCTGCAGAGCTACGAAGACCTGCAGGTGGGTGACTATGTCGTGCACAGTTCGCACGGCATCGGGCAGTATCTGGGCACGTCAACGCTGTCCGTCCAGGGAAAGTCGCGCGACTATCTGGTTCTGCGCTATGAGGGCACGGACCGTCTGTATGTGCCCACCGACCAGATCGCCCTGGTGCAGAAGTACATCGGCGGCGAAGGTCGCGCCCCGCGGATCAGCCGCCTCGGTGGGGCCGAGTGGTCCAAGGTGAAGCAGCGCGTCAAGGAATCCGTCCGGGCGATGGCCGAGGAGTTGATCGCCCTCTATGCGGCCCGCCAGTCGCTCAGTGGGCATGCCTTTTCGGGGGACACCCCCTGGCAGCAGGAGTTCGAAGAGGCCTTCCCTTACGAGGAGACGCCCGATCAGTTGCAGGCCATCCGCGAGATCAAACAGGACATGGAGCGGGCGGTCCCCATGGATCGGCTGCTCTGCGGGGATGTCGGCTACGGCAAGACAGAGGTCGCGATGCGCGCCGCCTTCAAGGCGGTCGCGGACGGACGCCAGGTCGCGGTGCTTGTGCCCACCACGATCCTGGCGGAACAGCACTTCCTCACGTTCGGTGAGCGGTTCCGGGGCTTTCCGATGCAGATTCGCATGCTGTCGCGCTTCCGCAATCGCCAGGAGCAGGCCGAGACCATCACCGCCCTGCGGCGGGGCACCGCGGACATCGTGATCGGCACCCACCGGTTGCTGCAGGGCGATGTGGATTTCAAGAACCTCGGACTGGTCGTGATCGATGAGGAGCACCGCTTCGGGGTCGCGCACAAGGAACGGTTGAAGCAGTTGCGCCAGACGGTCGATGTGCTCACCATGACGGCCACCCCCATCCCGCGCACTCTGCACATGGCCATGGCCGGGGTTCGCGACATGAGCGCCATCACGACCCCCCCGGAAAACCGGTATCCCATCGAGACCGTGGTGGTCGAGTGGTCGCCGGCCCTGGTGCGCGAGGCGCTCTCGCGTGAACTGGCCCGGCGCGGCCAGATCTATTACCTGCACAATCGCGTCCAGGGCATCTCCGGTGCCCAGGACCGCATCCGCGGCCTGGTGCCCGACGCGGACGTCATCGTCGCGCACGGGCAGATGCCGGAGGACCAACTCGAAACCGTCATGGCCGATTTCTGGAGCGGCGAACACCAAATTCTGCTCGCGACGACCATTATCGAATCCGGCCTCGATATTCCCAATGCGAACACGCTTATCGTGGAGGATGCGGACCGGCTTGGGTTGGCCCAGCTGTATCAGATTCGCGGGCGCGTTGGGCGGAGTTCCCGCGTTGCCTATGCCTACTTCACATACCGCCGGGACAAGGTGCTGACCGAGATCGCCAGCAAGCGGCTGGAGGCGATCAAGCAATTTACGGAGCTGGGGTCGGGCTTCAAGATTGCGCTACGCGATCTGGAGATCCGGGGCGCCGGCAACATCCTGGGTCCGGAGCAGCATGGGTTTGTGGCCGCGGTCGGTTTCGACCTCTACGCACAACTGTTGGAAGAGGCCGTCCGCGACCTCAAGGGCGAGCGGGCCGCTCCCGTCCATCGGGCGACGGTGGAACTGGGCGTCGATGCCTTCATCGACGACGCCTATGTCCCCGAGTCCCAGGTCAAGCTTGAGTTCTACAAGAAGATCCATGCCGCGTCCGCGGCGGCGGATCTGGCCGCAGTGGAGGAAGAGTTGCGCGATCGCTTCGGGGCCCCACCGGCCGGGGTGGATCACCTGCTGCGTCTGGCGCGGGTCCGCCTGCTGGCCCAGGACCTGGGGCTCTTGGGTGTTGTGCAAGAGGGACGCCGCCTGACGTTCAGCTTCCCCAACTACGCCGCAGCGCTGCTGCCGCGTCTGCAGGACCTGGTGGCACGCTCGGGCCGGCGGCTGCGCGTGCGGGCGGTGCCAAAGCCGCAACTCGAATGGCAACTGGACGGGATGGACGACGCCACCGTCCTGGCCGCTGCGGAGGGATGCCTGCAACTTCTTGCCGGTCACCCGCAAGTGCGGGCGTGGCGCCAGGGGCTGGAGGGGGCGGCCGACCGCGGCGACGTGGCGGCGGAGGTTGCCTCTGCCCTGCGGCCGGCTTCGCAGATCCCGCCGCCGGCACCCGTCCGTTCAACGCCGCCGCCGTCCAGACCGGTTGCGCCGGTGCGCCCCGCGGCCGAGCCCGTCGACCGCTTGGCGGCATCGGCGGGGTGGGTGCGCGTGGATGCCCCGGCCCGCGCGCCACGCAAGGCCGGGCCGGCGCCGGGCCGACCGCTGCGGGCGGCGGTGCCACCCGGGCTTGCCGTCTCCCCGGGGCGGGACGGGCGTCGGCAGGGGGCACCGGGGAGGCGCTCGTAGCGATGGATCGATGGGAAATCGCCAACCGGGAGGCGTCGGCTGTGGGACTCGAGGTGTTTGAGCGGGGCGTGTTGCCCCCGTGGCTGCCCATGCGCCAGCGCATCCACGACGGCCGGCTGGCGGATATCGCCGCCGCCGTTGCGGCAACGTGCGCGCAGCCGCAGATCGCCGCGGTTTGGCGCCCCGGACTGAGGGTTGCCATCGGCGTCGGCAGTCGAGGCATTGATCGACTGCCGGAGGTGGTGGCGGCCTTGGTGGCCGAAGTCCGGCGTCAGGGGGGCGATCCGTTCGTCTTCCCGGCCATGGGAAGCCATGGCGGCGCCAGCGGCGCGGGCCAGCAGGATATGCTCGCCCACCTCGGGGTGACGGAGGCATCCGTGCGGGCTCCGGTGCGTTCGTGTATGGACACGATCCGTGTGGGCCAGGTCGACGGGATGGCCGTGTGGTTTGACCGCACAGCGGCCGAATTCGCGGATCTGATCATTCCGGTCAATCGCGTCAAGCCGCACACCGATTTTCACGCTCCGACCGAGAGCGGTCTTCTCAAGATGATCGCCATCGGTATGGGCAAGCAGCGCGGAGCCGACACCTTTCATGCCCAGGGCTTTGCCGACTTCGGCCGCCTCATCCCGGCGGCGGCGCGCGCCGCCTGCGCCCGGCTGCCGATACGCTTCGGCCTGGCGCTTTTGGAAGACGGCCGTGGCAACCTGGCGTGGGTCGAGGCCGTGCCGGCCGCGTCCCTGGAGGAACGTGAGGCCGTCCTGCTGCGGCGGGCGCACGAATGGATGCCCCGCTTGCCCGGCCGGCGCATCGATGTCCTGCTGATCGACCGACTGGGTAAGGACATCAGCGGCATCGGAGCGGACACCAACGTCATCCACCGCTACTACACCGGGCCGCTGCCCGGGGAACCGCAGATCCAGCGGTTGGTGGTGCGGGGACTGACGGACGCGACGGAAGGCAATGCCTCGGGGATCGGCCTCGCGGACGTGGTGCTGCGGCGCGCGGTCGCCGCGCTGGACCCGCTTGCCACGTATATGAACTGCATTACCGCCAAGACGCCCGAGGGGGCACGCCTGCCGCTGACGGTCGATACCGATCGTCAGGCCCTGCACATCGCCCTGGCATGCTGCCTGCGGACCGAACCGGAGCAGGCGGCGATTGTGCGGATCTCCGACACCAAGCACTTGGAGGAGATCTGGGTCAGCGTCCCGCTGGCGGCCACGCTTCGGGACGACCCCCGCTGGGAGCCCCTGGGGGAAGCCCGGCCGATTGCCCTGGACGCCGGCGGTATGCTGCCGGATTGATTCGTTCTGCCTTTTCCTGTGGTCGGATGGCCAAGATGGGCACGCTATGGGCGCGGGCCCGCGTCGACCCCTGCAAAGCGGATGGGGTGACGCGAAGGACATCCTGGCCGGCCGGATCCGGCGAGACCGGCACCGCTCGCGCCATGGGTCTGTCCCACGCGGGCGCGGCCGCAGAGGAGGGGCTGTGGGTGAAGGCGACCGGAATCGTGCGGCGCATTGACGATCTGGGGCGGATCGTGATCCCCAAGGAAATCCGTCGGACACTGCGGATCCGTGAGGGCGATCCGCTGGAGATCTTCGTCGATCGGGACGGAGAGGTCATCCTCAAGAAGTATTCGCCCATTGGTGAGTTGGGCGACTTCGCCAAGGAGTATGCCGACAGCCTGCATGAGACGGTCGGGCATATCGCGCTCATCGCGGATCGTGACGCCGTGATTGCGGTGGCGGGTGCGCCCAAGAAGGAGTTTCTCGACAAGCGCGTCGGGTCCGCCGTTGAGTTGGCCATGCAGCAACGGGAACTGGTGCGCCACCGTCCAGGGGCCCCCGCCCGCGGTTCCCTTGCGGGGGACGAGGAAGACGCGCGCCTGTTCGCTTCGTATGTCATCGCACCCATTACCGCCGGCAGCGAGGCGGTGGGGGCCGTTATCCTGGCGAGTCGTGAAGGCGGGGCCACCATGGGCGACATGGAGACCAAGCTGGCCGAGACGGCCGCCGGGTTTCTTGCCAGGCAGATGGCGCAGTAGCGTGGGGTGGTGGCCGTAGGGTCCGATCAGGGTATAGTGGACGGCATGTGGGGATCTGGGGCGCCAGGCGCGATCGTCGCCCGCTGTCACCGTGGACGCTGATACGACCGCCGCGGCGGGTGGGGGAACGCAGGCCTTTGTGGGCGGCGCCCTGATCCTGGTGGCCGGCAGCCTGCTCAGTCGTTTGCTGGGTGCCACCTACCGCCTGATCCTGCCCATACTGATGGGCGGCGGGATGCGGGCGGCCGTCGGGATGGGCCTGTACCAGTTGGCCTACCCGATGTTTACGGTCCTGATCACTCTGATCACGACCGGGTTTCCCCTCGCGATCAGCAAGTTGGTTGCCGAGCGGCTGGCCCGGGGGGACCGGACGGGTGCCATGCACATCTTTCGGGCGGCGCGAGCCGGACTGCCGGTGCTTGGCGCCGTGTTTGCGGTCGTGCTGTGGGCGGGGGCGCCGTGGTTCGCCCGCTACGTGGCGGACGACATGCAGGCGGTGCTGCCCATCCGGGCCATTGCCCCGGCGATCCTCACCGTTTCGTTCGCCTCCGCCTATCGCGGGGCGTTCCAGGGCATGGGCGACATGGTGCCCTACGCCGTGTCCCAGGTGGTGGAGCAGATCGGCCGCGTGGCGGCCATGTTTGTGCTGGTGCTGGTCCTGCTGCCGCTGGGCATTCAGTGGGCGGCCGCCGGCGCGGCCTTCGGAGCGGTCGTGGGCGGCGTCTGCGCGTCGGCCGCCCTCGTCGTACAGTGGCGGCGGCGGGTGCTGCCGCGGCTGCAGGCGGCGGTGGCCGCCGGCCGCCAACGGCTGGGTGCGGCCTTCGCGGCGGTGCTCCGCCTGGCGGTACCGATCGCCGCCGGCGCGACGTTGCTGCCGTTGCTGAATGTGGCGGATGCCGCGATCGTTCCCCTGCGGCTGCGGGCGGCGGGTATGGGGTCGGAATCCATAGCCCTGTATGGGGTGTTGACCGGGTATGCGGCACCCCTGGTTCTGGCCCCGACGGTGTTCACGGCCGGCCTCGCCATGAGCCTGCTGCCGGCCGTCGCTTCGGCCCAGGCGGCCGGCCTGACCGCCGCCGCACGCAGGGCGGTTGGGGCAGGGCTGCGGTTGGCCGCGCTGGTCGCCCTGCCCAGCGCCGTGGGTTTGGCGGTGCTGGCCGGTCCGTTGCCGCGCCTTCTCTTTCACGCGCCGCTGGCAACCCGACCGCTGCTCGCAATGGCGCCCGCGCTGGTGTTCCTCAGCCTGCAACAGACCTCGTCCGGCATTCTGCAGGCCCTGGGCCGTCCCGACTTGCCGGTGCGCAACCTGGCGGTCGGCGGTGCGGTCAAGGTGATTCTGGAGTGGATCCTGGTGGCGAGCCCCGCCTGGAATGTCACGGGTGCGGCCCTGGCGACAAGCGCGGCCTTTGCCATCGCCTGCAGCTTGAATCTGTGGGCGGTGCATCGCCGGATGCCGCGCGCGATTGACTGGGGGGGGACGGTGCTGCGTCCCGCACTGGCGTGCGCCGCGATGGCGGCGGCGGTCCTGGGCGTGGTGCATGGATTGCGGGGGCACGCGGCGTTGCAGGTGGCGGTCGGTGTCGGCTGCGGTGTGGGTGTGTATGGGGTGGCCCTGCTGGCGGTCGGGGGCGTGTGCCGTGAGGACTTGGAGCGCGTGCCGCGGGTGGGTCCCCAGATTGCGGCCCGATTGGCTGCCGCGGGCCTGCTGCGGACCTGAGGGGATGCCGGGGGGTGGCCAAGGTGGACCAAGGGGCTGGGACTGCGCTGGTGCGCCTGCGGGACTTGGTGCGAATGCTGCGGGGACCGCAGGGCTGCCCGTGGGATCGGGAGCAGACCCACGCCAGCCTGTGTCCCTATGTGTTGGAGGAGGCGAGGGAGGTCGTGGCCGCGGTGGATGCCGGTACCCCGGCGGCGCTGTGCGATGAGTTGGGCGACCTGCTGCTGCAGGTCCTGCTTCATGCCTGCCTGGCGGAGGAAGCCGGGGCGTTCCGCCTTGACGATGTGCTGGCCGGGTTGGAGGGCAAACTGATCCGTCGGCACCCGCACGTCTTTGCGCGTGAGCAGGCGGTGGACGCCCGTGACGCCCAGCGGCTGTGGGAGGATGCCAAACGGGCCGAGGGGCAGGGCCAAGATGCCGGGTTGCTGGCGCAGGTGCCGCGTGCCGGCGGGGCGTTGGCGGAGGCCCAGGCGTTGGGACGGCGTGCGGCAACCGCCGGCTTTGACTGGCCGGCCCCCCGCGCCGCCTGGGAAAAGGTAGAGGAGGAGCGCGTCGAGTTCCTGGACGCGTGGGCCGAGGCGGCGAAGGCCGCCGCAGGCGGCCCGACCGACGTCAGCGTGCCGGCGGAGGAGGAGTTGGGGGATCTCCTGCTGGCGTTGGCGAGCGCGGCGCGCTTGTTGGGGCTGGATGCGGAGCGGACGTTGGCCAAGGCCAACGACAAATTTCGGCGCCGCTTCGCGGTTGTCGAGGCGGCCTTCGGCTCGGGCGGGGCCGATGCGATGCGACGGGCGGGGCCGTCGGCGCGGGACCGCG
>DAHWHT010000247.1 GCA_027335515.1 Clostridia bacterium | reverse complement strand
CGCACCGCCGCATCCTCCCGCGCCCATTCGCCGCGCTCCCGCTCCAGGTCCGCACCCACCGCCTCCAGGTCCTGGCGCAGTTGGGTCATCGACTCCAGGGCGATGGCCAGGGCGCGCGCGGCATCCCCCAGGGAGCGCGCGCCGTCCGTCGCCGCGCGGCCAGCCTCCAGCAACGCCCGCACCTGATCGATCAGGGCCCCGACGGCGTCGGCATCGCGTCCGCGCGTCTCCGGCACCGGCGCCTGGGCCTCCTCCAACGCCCGCCGCGCGACGGCCAGCGCCTCGCGGGCCGACTCCAGCCGGGCAAGTTCCGCCTCCTCGTTGCGGCGGGCGTCCTCGGCGCGGGCCGCCGCGTCCTGGGCCCGCACGGCCGCGCGCTGCAGGGCGCCAAGGCCGGGCAGCCGCGTCAGGGACTCGGCCTCGGCCTGCACCCGCTCCTGCCGCGCCTCCGCCTGCGCAAGCGCCGTTTCGGCCCCGGCCAGCGCCCGCTCGCACGCCCGCCAGTCATCCCGAAGTTGGTCCAGCCGCTCCCGATGGCGCCGACGCCGGTTTTCCACACCGAAATACCGGGGGCCGGCTGCGGGGTCGACGGCCTGCGCCCGCCCCTCCAGCAGGCCGTGCCGCCAGGTGCCGTCGCCGCGAAAGACCGCCGCCGCCCCCTCGCCGTTGACCGCGGCCAGGGCGGCACCCGCCGCCCGCGGGTCGACGACCCAAACCTCGCCCAACGCTTCGGCCTCCAGACAGGCCTGGGCATGCGGCAGGGCGTCGGCCGCGACGACCAGCGCGTCCAAGAGCCCCGCCTGCTCCACCGCCGCCTCCAGGCGCGCGGCGGCTGCGGGATCGTCGCCAACCTCCAGGTCGCGGGTTTCGTAAAAGGGCCGGGCGTCCACCCCGGCCGCCCGCAATGCGGCCCGCGCCGCCAAAGTGCCCGCCGAGCGCGGCGGCACGGCCTCCGTCTGGGCCTCCCAGGCCCGGACCTCCGCCGCCTTTTCCTCAACGGCGGCGGCGGCGGTGTCCCGCAGGCGCAGGCACGCGCCGCGCGCCTCCTGAGCCGACCGTTGCTGCGCGGCGGCCGCCTGGCGCAGCGGCTCCAGGGCGGCGGCGGCATCGCTCCCCGGATCCCGGTGGGCCGCCACGGCCTGGCAGGCCGCGGCCACCTCCGCCGGCCCCAGGGTCAAGGCCGCCAGATCCCCCCACCAGGTGCGCACCTCGGCAGCGGCCGCCTCGGCCGCAGCGGCCAGCGCCCCTTCCCGGCGGGCCTGTTCCTGCCGCGCCCGGCGGGTCGATTCGTGCGCGAACTCGAACACCGCGACCGCCCGCCGTTCCCCATCCTCCTGGCGGTTTCGCAACTCCACGGCGCGTCGGACCCGCTCCAGTTGCTCCAGGCGCCCCCGGGCCGCGTCCACCAACCACTGGGTCGAGCCGGCGGAGGCCACCTCCCCGACGGCGTCCGCCGCGGTCCAAAAGGGGGCGAGGGCCTCCCGCAGCCGGGCCGCCGCGTCCACCGCCAGCGGCCACTCCGCCCGGGCGGCCAGCGCGGCGAAGTCGTCCACCGCCCCGCGCAAGAACGCCGCGCGCGACGCCCACAGGGCGCGGTCCGCCTCCGCGCGCCGCTCGGACTGCTCCAGGAGGCGCCGGCGCCGGGCCTCCTGGTCCTCCTGCTGGCGCACCCGCTCGGCGGCCCGCTGCAACCGCTGCTCGGCAGCCGCCAGGGCCTCGGCGGCCCGCGACACGGCGCCCTCC
The DNA here is from genome assembly GCA_027335515.1 of Clostridia bacterium. The sequence continues at coordinate 11,636 of DAHWHT010000247.1, read as the reverse complement.
CGCAGGGCCTGCAACGCGCCGTCCACCGCCTGCGCCTCGGCCGCCACCCGCAGGCAGCGCCCTCTTGCCACCTCCAGTTCGGATCTGGCCTGCGACAGACCCCGTTCGGCCTGCTGCTGCGCGTCGCGGGCCCGGCGCAGGGCGTCCAACGCCTCCAGATAGGCGGCGGCCGCCCGCTCGGAACGGCGCAACTGCACCAACGAGACGGCCTCGTCCAGCCGCTGCGCCGCCTCCTGGCGACGCCGCAGTTCCGTGCAACTGTCCACGTAGTCGTCCATGCGCTCCAGGATGGCCTTCAACTGCGCGAACAGCGCGGGATCGACCGGCGGCAGCGACTCCGCCAGCAACTCGCCCACCACCCGGGGTCCCATGTCGCGGTTGAGCTTGGGGGCGCGCAGTTCGAGCAGCAACTGCAGCAGATGGGTGAAATCCTTGACGTCCTCAAAGCCGAACAGCGCCTCGTTGACGAGTTCCCGGTAGGCGGCGACGGTCGTGACCACCGTCCCACCCTCGCCCAGACTCGCCTCCAGGTCCTGGCGGCGCAGGGGGGCCCCGTCGACACCCAGCACGTCAAAGCCGCGGCCGATGCGGCGGCCGTCCCGCAGGCAGAAACCCCAGAAGCTGATGGGCATGCCCTGGCGGTGCCGCGCGCAGTGCAGGCCGATGCCGATGGTGCAGTATTGGGGGGCATCCCCGGCGGCGGCGGGCCGGCAGAACTCCAACGCCACATACCCGATCCGCTGTTCGTGGTAGAAGGCATCGGGGTCGTCGTGGTCGGCCGTATCCGGCCCCAACAGGAAATACTGCAGGGAACGGCCGGCGCCGCCGAACGGATCCAGGCGGTGGCGGCTGCGGTCGCCGTCCAAGACCAGGGGCACGGCGGCGGCCAGCACCGTCGACTTGCCGGAGGCGTTGGCGCCGCGCAAAAAGAGGCGTCCGTGCACGAAGCGGAACTCCTCGCGCTCAAACAGCCAAAAGTGCCGAAACAGCAGACGCGTCGGCCGCCAGCCCTCCGGACCGCCCGGCCGCCGTTCCAACGCAGCGGCGATCTGCTCGCCCCGCAGGGCCACCGCGTCAGAAAAGTCTAAGGGCAGTGCCCCCTGCGCGATCATCGGCCTCACCTCCCCCACGGGCCCGTCGCGGCCGACCCGGGCCGGGCGGATCCTGGCCCTCCGGCCCGTAGTGCCCCTGCGCCCGCGCCAACACGGGCTGCAGGTAGATGCAGCCGGCGGCGTCGGGACCGCGCAGCAAGCCGCCGGCGCGCATCTCGTCCAGCACCGCCCGCAGCAGCGCCTTCGGCCCGGCATCGCCAAGCGCGGTGCCCCATTGGTCGCGGTGGGCGTCGCGCAGGGCCCAAAGGTCCGACTCGAACCCCGCCAGGCTCACGCGGACCACGCCGTCGGCATCCGGCTCCAGGTCCCCCGCCCGCACCCGCTCCCGATACCCCGCGGCCAAGAGCAGGATCGGGTGCTGCACCGCGCGGCGGTCGGTGTCGATGACCGCCCCGGGCGCGTACGCGACCGTGCCGTCGCGGACCACCAGGGCGTAACCGCGGCGCAGGTCCAGCTCCCAGCCCAGCACCCGCTGCAACACCGCTGCGACCTCGCCCCGCGCCCGGATCAGCGCGGCGAAGGCCTCGGGATCATCGGCGGCGTGCAGCACCGGCCCCAGCAGCAAGGCCCGCCACGCCCGCTGCAGGGGGTTGGCCGCGTTGGGCGCTGCCGGTTCGCGGGCCGGGTGGGCCGGACCGACGGCCAGGTCGGCCAGGGGCGCGATGTCCACCCGGCACAGCAGCCGTGGGGCCAGGGGCGTGAACTCATACAACACGTTGGCACCGCCCGCGGTGGACTCCCATTCCTCCGGGGCACCCTGCAGCCGCCGGATGGCCTGGCAGACTTCCAGGGCCCGCAGGGCACGCACCAGACTCTGGCGCTGGCGGTGGTCGCGCAGATCCAACGGCTCGATCCCCGCCACGGCGGCCGTCTGGGCCAGCAGGGCCTCCGCCAGGTCCGACAGGACAAACTGACCCTCGCCGCCGCCGGCCCCCGGGCTGGAAGACAGCAGCAGCCCTTCCCCATACCAGAGCACCCAGGTGAAGAGGGCGTAGTCCAAGGGCTCCTGCAACCGCGGCAGCCCGCGCGCCGCCGCCGGGGCCGGTTCCTTGACCAGCCGCGCCACCGACCGGCTGCGCACCAGGCTCCACCCGGGTCCGTCGCGGTAGAAGCGCGCCAGGCGATCCTCGGCGCGCTGCACGCGGCGGTAGGAGGCGGGGTCGTCGTCGGCGAGGATGGCGACGCGATCCAACAGATCGTGGTGGGCCAGGCGCGTGTTGTCGATGCGTTCCGAGCGCCTCATGCCCCCCGCAGCCCCCCACGCGCCACCAGCGGGTCGTCCCGCCCCGCTTCCCAGGCCAGCACCAGCCGTGGTACGTGGCAGACACCGTCGGGGGCCACCACCCGGCCAAGCCCGGGCTCAACCGCCACCACGGTCACCCGACCGCCGCTGGCGGTCTCGCCCACGCCGTCCGGGGACGCCAGACAGCGACCGAGCAGGTCCAGCAAGCGGTCGCGCTGCTCGACGCTGGCGAGCACCACTTCCCGCAGATCCAGGCGCCCCTCGGGAAACAGCTCCGCCAGCCGGCGCTCGGCGTCAAACCTCCCCTGCAGACCCGTCTGCAGCAGGGCCTCGCGCGCGGCGTGCCGCTCGGGCGCCGGCTCGTCGGCCAGCGTGACCCGGGCGCCGCGCCGCACCGGCGACAGCACCACGTCCACGGCGGCCTCCCGCCAGGGAGACCCCCGCCCCACCTCCTCCGGCAGGGCCTCACCCTGCCAGTGGCGGGGAAAGGCCGCACCGAAGGCGACGCTGGCCACGCGTTCGGCCTGGGGCAGGTCCGCGCAATGGCCAAAGAGGATGGCCAACTCCTCCAGGTCACGGCGGCGGCTGCGCGTGCCCCAGCGCAGTTCGGCCAACCGGGCGGCCTGGCGCGTCACCAGTTCAATGGCGTCGTTGGTGCTGCGCTTGAGGCGGGTGATGTCTCCCCGCACGGGGTGGAACCAGCGCGCCAGGGCCAGGACGCCGGTCCGCACCCGCTCGATCTCCTCCGCGAGATCCGGGTAACGGCCGTCCGGCAGCGGTTGACGGGCCGCGACGGAGCCGGCGCACAGCGCGAGCAGCCGGCCGCGGGGCCCGTCCGCCCACCCCTGGGCGAGGTCCGCAATCAGCGGACCGGACGCCGCCAGGGCCAGGGCATACGTGGAGAGGTAGCGGACGAGCACGTCCTTGTATGCCTGAAAGGCCGAGTGCTCCAGAATCTGCTGCGCCTGAACGCCGCGGAGCTGGCCCAGGTAGCCGACGCCGTCGTTGGCAACGCGTTCGAAGTGGTGGCGCACCTCCGCCCACAGGGAGGAAACCTGTTCCTGCAGCGAGAGTCCGACCCCGGCCGGCATGGCATCCGGGCCGCCGCCGGTTGGCGCGTCGGCCGGCGCCCAGTGCGCGAGCGTCTCGGGATCGGCCAGCCGCGCATCCAGGTCCCGCATCCGGGCCAGCAGGGCGTCCAGCACGGTCTTGTCCAGGCTGCCGGCGCGACGCCCCGCCGCGTGCAGGGCCTCCACGAAGCGCTCGACGGCAACCCCCTCGGGGGTGATCTGGTAGACCGCCTGGCGGCGCAGAAACTCCTCGATCGTGCGCACGCGCGAGCGCTCGAAATGCCGCGTCAGGTTGCCCCAGTCCGCCAGTTGCTGCAGGTCCTGCTGGCACAGCTCCGCGGTGTAGGCCGCGTCGTAGGCCTGCCGCATATGGCGCAAGGCGTCGTCCACGCCGAGAAAAAACCGCTGAGCCTGATGCGCCTCATAGAAAAACCGCATCAGCGGCCGGTAGTGGCCGACGCTGGGCGCCGTCAGATAGGAGGTTTCAAGCAGCGGCTGCTGCGGCCCGCGCGGCGATCGCGAAAGCGATGCACCCCCGACGTCCTCGGCGCCGCCGGGCCCGGCCGACACCTCCGCCCGTCCGTCTGTCTCTTCGCCCCAAGACCCCATTGCCCCATCCATGCCGGAGTGACTCCGCCACCTTCCGCGCCCGCGTGCACCCCGTGGATTCGACACCGCGCCGCGCGCGTCCCTGCCAGCCGGGCGCCGCGGGCACCGGCCACGGGTATGAAAGCATCCGCCAGCGCGAGCGGTTCACACCCGACCAGCATAGCAAAGTGGGCGGAGGCGCAAGCCAAAAGGCCGGCGCCACCCGGCTCGCGCCCCCTGCGGCACGGGCAGGACGCCGCTACGGCAGACCGGCCAGCCGGCGGGCCCGTTCGATGATCTCGATCTGACGGCGCACGCTCTCGGGCGTCACCTCCACGGGGGCCCCGTCACGCAGGGTCGCGCGCAAGCCATCGTAGAAGCACAGGGCCGTGGACCGCTCCTGCACCGGGTGCAGCTCGTCTTCTTGCCAGGGCAGTTCCTCGGGACGCTGGTAGCGGCGCCCGGCCGCCGCCCCCTCATCCACCACCGGCTCGGGCAGACCCGTCGGATCAAACCACCGCAGGTGGAATCCACCCTTGACGCTGCACAACGCGCCGCTGCTACCGAACACCATCCATTCGGGTTGGGGCAGGGCACAGCAGTGGCTGAGTTCGATATCCACCACGATACCGTTGGCCTTCAGCAGCAGCTTGACATGGTCCTCTGCGTCGCCGCCGCCGATGGTGTGCTGCAGATCGGCACACACCTCCACGGGACCCTCCCCCAACAACAGCAGCGCCTGGTCCAGAATGTGCGGTCCGTTGTTGGAAAGCTCGCCACCGCCCAACCGCCGCAGCATCTGCCAATCGGCGCGGCGGATGAAGTTGTTCTGCGTGTGTTTGATCAGCACCACCCGGCCCAACCGCCCGCCCGCAATCACTTCCTGAACCGCGCGGAAGTTGGCGTTGAATCGATACGGCTGGAAGCAGGTCAGGATCCGGCCGCCGCGCCGCGCGGCCGCGATCGCGGCATCAAGTTCGGCCACGTCCTGCGCCATCGGCTTTTCCACCACCACCTGCCTACCCGCCTCCAGGGCGCGGGTCGCCAGGGGTGCGTGGGTGTGCGACGGGGTCGCGACCACCACAAGCTCCACCTGCGGGTCGGCCAGCATGGCCTCCGGTTCACCGTAGACGGCGCAGCCAAAGCGCGCCCGTGCTTCGTTCTGCCGCTCGGGCAGTGGATCGGCCACCGCCACCACGCGGTAGCCCTCGTGCTGTTCCAGTGCGGCGGCATGGATGTTCCAGCCGCTGCGACCCAATCCGGCGATACCGACCGCGATCGGTCCAACCGCCACCGACGACACCCCCCACGGATCTCCGCCGGCGCCCAGGGCGCGCGCCGGCCGCATGCCGGGGGGTTCGCATCCGGACCGACCGTTCCTGCGCGCGGCACGGCACACGGGGTGCGCACGGCGCGGTGCGATCCCCCGGCCGCAGGCCGCAGGCCTTCACCGGCGAACGTTGGCCTGCCGGACCGACGGCGCCGTCGGGCGCATGCGAAGGAGGAAGCCGACTTGAGGGCGGAAATTCGCTTGACCTGCGCACTCGTTTGGGTCTGGATCCTCGACCGTGACCAATGCGTGGTGGTTCGCAACGGACGCGGGGACGGGTCATCCTGGTGGAGCCTGCCGGGCGGCGGGGTCGAGGCCGGTGAGACGCTGGAGGCGGCGGCGATCCGGGAGGCCCGGGAGGAAACGGGCCTGGAGGTGCGGCTCGACGGCCTCGCGCGGCTGGTGGATCGCGTCTGGCCGGATGGCCGTTGGCTGTTTGCCGAGTTCACCGCCCGGGTCTCCGGCGGGAGCTTGGGCCACGCCTCGGATCCCGACGGAAAGATCATGGAAGTCCGCTGGGCCGATGCGGCGGAGGTCGGCGCGCGATTGGGTCCGACCGAACGCACGCAGATGGAACGATTCCTGCGCTGCCCTCCGGCGCCCGACGTCTACCAGGCGCAGCATCGGCCCCCGGTGTAAGACGCGGGTGCCGCGCACCGTCCGACCCCCATGCGCCACGCACCACGGCGGAACCGCGGGCCTTGCCGTGAGGCGGAACAGGTCAGACGGCTGTCTCCACCGGAGCACGACCGCATAGCCATAACCCGTTTTGCGACCGGCGTGCGGTGCCGGGCCCCCTGCGGTCAAGGGCCACGGCCTCCGTCCACCGGGCACCGTCGCCGCCCACGTCGTGCCAACCCAAGCCACGCAGGACGGCGCGGGGATTGCCAACCGACCCTGCGGCGATGGACCATATGGCCGTGGCCAGCGGTGCGCCACCCCCGCATACTGCCCATAAGCTACATAAGCGCCCGGTTTTAGGTGTTTTGTCCCCACACCGACCCATACGGAGGGACCGCGATGCAACCGGCGGCAGATATCACGCAGTTGATCGGCAACACGCCCATGGTGGCGCTGCACAGCTTCGGCGACGGCGCCCGCATTCTGGCCAAACTGGAGGCCTTCAACCCGGGCGGCAGTGTCAAAGACCGCATCGGCCTCGCCATGATCGCCGCGGCGGAACGCGAAGGCGCACTGCGTCCGGGCGGCGTCCTGGTGGAACCCACCAGCGGCAACACCGGCATCGCCCTGGCCATGGTAGCCGCCGTGCGCGGCTACCGGCTCATCCTCACCATGCCCGAGACGGCGAGCGCCGAGCGGCGGGCACTGCTGCAGGCCTACGGCGCGGAGGTCATCCTCACCCCCGGCCCGCTTGGCATGCGCGGCGCCGTCGAACGGGCCGGGGCCATCGCCGCCGAGATTCCAGGGGCCGTGCTGCCCCAGCAGTTCCGCAACCCGGCCAACCCCGCCGTCCATCGGCAGACCACGGCCGAGGAGATCTGGCAGGCATGCGGGTCGGAACTGGACATCCTGGTGGCCGGCATCGGCACGGGCGGCACCATCAGCGGCGTGGGCGCGGTCCTCAAGGGGCGTCGACCCCAGTTGCGGGTAGTGGGTGTCGAACCGGCAGACTCCCCGGTCTTGTCCGGTGGCAGCCCGGGGCCGCACCCCCTGCAGGGCATTGGCGCCGGGTTCGTACCCGAGGTCCTCGACCGCAGCGTCATCGACGAGATCATCGCCATGCCTGCAGCGGAGGCCATGGCGGCGGCACGCCAGTTGGCCCGTCGCGAAGGCATCCTGGCCGGTCCGTCGTCCGGCGCGGCGGTGGCCGCCGCCGCCCGCGTCGCCGCCCGCGAGGCAGGCGCGGGAAAGACCATCGTCGTGGTCCTGCCCGATACCGGCGAGCGGTACCTCTCGACGGGGCTGTTCGCCGTGGCCCCGGAGGCCGACGCGGCGTCCGGGCAGCCGGGCCTCTGAGGCGCCGCGCAAGGAAACGGGGGGGAACGCGCATGCCGATCTATCTGGACAACGCCGCCACGGCAAACCCCAAGGCGCCGGGGCTGGCGGCCGCCATGGCCCGCAGCCTCTCGGACTGCAACGCCAACCCCGGCCACGGCGGGCACCGCCTGGCCGTGCGCGCAACCATCGCCGTCTATGAAGCCCGCGCCGCGCTGGCCGCGTTGCTGGGCGTGGCAGACCCCACCCGCCTGGTCTTCACCGCGGGCGCGACCGCCGCCCTCAACCAGGCCATCTGGGCCAGCCTCCCTGGCCCCGGTGAGGTCCTGTGTTCCGCATGGGAGCACAACGCCGTCCTGCGCCCCCTGGCCGCCTGGCGGCGGCGGACCGGGGGATCCGTGCTGGTGCTGCCGCCCAGCGGCGGCCAACCGCTGAGCGTCGAGGCGGTGGAACGGGCCATCACACCCGCCACACGGCTGATCGTCCTGACCGCCGCCTCCAACGTGACCGGCGCCTTCAACCCCGTGGCCGAAGTTGGGGAGATCGCGCGTCGCCGCGGCATCCGCTTCCTGGTCGACGGCTCTCAGACCGCAGGCCACCTGCCGTCGCAACTCGATGCCCTGCCCGTCGACCTGTGGGTCACCGCCGGCCACAAGGGGTTGCTGGGGCCCCAGGGGATCGGGGTGCTGTATCTGCGGCCGGGCATCGAACTGGAGCCGCTGATCCGCGGCGGCACCGGTTTCCATTCGGAGGAGGAAGACCATCCGGCCGAGTTGCCGGAGCACCTGGAGGCCGGCACGCTCAACACCCCGGGTATCCTCGGCCTGGGCGCCGCGGCCGAGTTCCTCCTTGCCCAGGGCCCAGCCCAACTCCGAGCCCGGGAAGAGCAATGCACCACCGCCCTGCGGGACGGTCTGGCGCGGCTGGCCGGTGTGGAAACCTTCACGGCGCGCACCCCCCGCCATGGCGTGGGGGTGGTGTCCTGCCGGCTCCCAAACTGGAGTCCGGCGGACGCCGCCGCGGCGCTGGACCGCGAGTTCGACATCGCGGTCCGCAGCGGGCTGCACTGCGCGCCGCTCGCCCACCGCGCCCTGGGCACCGCCCCCGAAGGCACGCTGCGCCTCTCGCTGGGCCCGTTCACCACCCTGGACGATATCGCCGCCACGCTGGACGCCCTGGGCCGGCTGCTCCGCCGCGATCCCGCCGAGGTGCGGCCGCATGCCGGATGACGGCCCGCCAAGCGCCGCCGAGCCGTCGGTCTGGTTGACGTTCACCGGCCCCACCGCCTTGGTGCGCGCCCACCACCTGCTGCGCGCGGCGGGCCAACGCTGCGCCATCACCGCGGCACCGACCGGCCAAAGCCCCTGCGGTCTGGCCCTGGCCGTACCCCGCGACACCGCGGAGGCGGCCCTGCTCACGCTGCGTGGCCTGGGGGCCGCCCCCCACGGCATGGTGGCCCCCGAACCGCAGCACCAGGGCTGAGGCCGCGACCGCAGGCCGCAGGATCCGGTGGAAGATGCATGCGGGATTCCTTAATACTCCCATGGCAACGTAGCCGTGGGACCTGTTGAAACTGCGCCACCTCAACGAACCTTTCCACACAGGCCGTCCCCTCGCACGACGGACGGACCCGGTGGATGCGGCGGACGAAGAAGGTGTCGCGGGTCAACGACCGTCGGCCAACACGGACGCCGGTCCAGCCGGACCGCCAGACATTGGGCCCGTTGGCGGTGGCACGCCGGGAAGGCGCGGGCCGGGTATGCCCAGGCAATGGTCCGCGTGCCGTCGGGGTCCGCGTGGAGACGGAAGCCGCAGGATCGGCAGGTGACGTCGCGTTGAGGACAACGGGTGCCCGCAGTGGTGTCCCCACGGCCCAAGCAACACCGCCAAGCGCGCGGTGGGTTGATGGCTGCGGCGGCGCCGCCTGCCACCGGGGCCGCACACTACGACGACCCGCACGGTTGCGCGATGGACCAGGCGAGCCGGCGGCGGAACCGCCTGCCGCGCCGCCGTGCACGCGCCCGCACGCGCCCCGGGTTCTCCACGACGACCGCGGTGCCAGATGCCACGGAACCCACAGCGCGGCGGCCCCGAACGACGCGGGCGCGGCCGCCCGCCACCCCAGGACCGGCACGCCGCCCGCGTGGGTGGTCGGGTCCGGCCGTGCGGCCCAGACATACCCCTTGGCCGCACGGCGGGCGGGGTCGGCCGGGACCATGCGGGTGCCCGCACACCTGGCGGGGTGCGTGGCCGGCGCAAACCGGATCGCCCTGCGGTCGGCCGTGGCGGACGATCCCGTCTGGCGGGCATTCCACATCGCGCCGGCGGCGCCGGTGGCGTTCCAGCGTCACACGCAGAGCCGGCCCCGGCGGATCCCCCGCGCGCAGGGTATGGCCCATGTGCCACCATTCGATACCAAAAAGGGAGGAAGCGGCGCTTGCGCCGTCGCCTGAGCGCGACGGTCCGCGCGCCGCGCGATCGATGGAAAAGATGGATGCACGGTTCATGCGCCGGGTCGATGCGCTGGGCAGGGTGGTCATTCCCAAGGCCCTGCGCGACGCCCTGGATGTCCAACCGGGGCAGCCGGCCGAGATGTATGTGCGCGACGGCTGCCTCGTGGTCCAAGGCTGGGCGCCCGGCTGCGTCTTCTGTGGCGATACGCACGACCTGTCCACCCACCGGGGCAAGCCGGTCTGCGCCCGGTGCGGGGAAAACCTGCGCGACCTGGCCGGCGAAACGGCAACCTCGCGGTCCGCCCGTCAGCGACTGCGCGGGGCCTGAACGCCTGCGCCGCACGGCCTGCCCGGCGCAGGCGCCCCCGCCCCCCGGCGGGTCGGTCGTCGCTGGGATGGAACGTGCGGGGCGCACGGGGGCCGCGGTTCCAAAGCCCGTTGCCGACCCCGACGGGAGGGGCGACGCGGCACCTCGTCCAGACGGTGCGACCCCGCACACCCGCCAGCCGCGGTTGCGGGGTCGCACAGGTCGCACACTGCCCGTTGCACCCGCCCGGCTGCGGCCACGAAACGGCCTCGTCCCTGCGGGGGCGTAGCCGCCTTGGTCGCTGCGACCCTGGGGGGCGAGCGCAGCAGCGCCCAGGGCGGCTGGCCCTGGAACCCGGGCGGCGGCCGGGCCGGCCGGTACCCACCGTGCCCAATGCGTCGCCGCCGAACGGCCTGGTCGGGACCCCGAAGATCTTCCGGCCCGTGGGAGCGGCCAGGCCGACGCTGCAGCCGCCCCTGACCGGCGGTTGCCCCCCACCTTGTTTGGCGGGCTCGGTCCCGGACGGGGCGTCGCGCCCCCACCGACCGAGGGCTGACGCGGGCGCAGCCGGACCCCTTTCTCAGTGGCGGGTATGCGAAAGCGGTCCTGCCCCGGCGGCCCCTGATCCGTCTTGCCGCCCGTCCGCGTGCCGGCGGAAGCACGGCAGCACGGGCACACCTGCCCGCCGCCCCATGTGGGACCAACGGCGCCAAACGGCCCGGGCCGCCACGCCCTGCCCGAGGCCTGCCTGGGGTCGCCTATGCCCGCCATGCGACGCCGGCCCCGCTCCAAAGACGGTTCTTGCACCCCTCCGAGAGGAGAGGCTTAGTGTGAAGCAACGCGCGTCCTGCCTCTGGCGATTCCAGTCATCTCGCCAGGGGACAGGACAGACTCCATCCGAATCCATGCGCCGTGTTCTTCGAATTCCAGAGTATAACCAGTCTCAGACCCACTTGGTCCACGTGAGCTCACCTAGATAACCCGAACATCTTCCGCTGCTTGTCAATCCAGATCCTTCGCGATCCTCCAACTCCCACCGCAGGCGCGTAATGACCGTTGAACGCACGGCTGGATGCGTTCCTGCGGTATGCCAGGCGCGCAGGCGCGCTTGACTTGGACGCGCCGGAACTGGATGGGCCGGACGAAAGGCCTCCGGGTCGACGCTTGGCTTTCCCGCGACGCCCGAAACGACCGCAGGCCGTCAAGGCCACACTCGCGGTGAGCGCGAAGGCAAGTACTGCGCGCGGGTTGATCCCTCGCCGGTTCACCATCGTCCCCGCCCTTCATCGAGAACGCCAAGACGATCCACGCCCCGTCGCCACCGCTGCCGACCCGGCCGCGGCAAGCGTTGCGCCGCCTGCACCCGAATCTCCTCCAACCGGCGGGCCGAGGCCGGCTACCCGCAGGCCCCCGAAGGAAAACCTCATGACGGCGACGGCTTCCGCGTGCTGCGCTTGCGTTCAGGAACCGCAGCGGCCCGCTGCCAGGCAGCTCCTCAGGGCGCGGCAGCGGGGCGATGCGTCATGAGAAGACCGGCCTGGGCCGACGCGCGCGGAGGCCGACCGCCGGCCGGGACG